>JBFFEL010000019.1:0-45126 GCA_041558875.1 Anaerolineales bacterium | reverse complement strand
TGCAGGAGGATACTGTTTCTGGTCCATCAGGCGAGTCGATGCGGGAAAATCTTGAGAGCAGCAGTGGGATTGAATAAGAGATGAATAATCACACCGGGGATAGTTGATCCACGCAAAAACCGATCCCCGGGATACAGATTCCAAACTACAGGTAAAAGGTAATTGGTGATGAGCCAGAGACTTCTGTTGGGAGTTGATGTTTCTACCACGGGGGCCAAAGCGTTGCTTATTGACCAAAGTGGTAACGTGATCAGCAGCGCGACAACGCCACTTACATTACAAACCCCGCACCCATTATGGTCTGAGCAAGACCCACAGCAATGGTGGCGGGGCATCAAGACAAGCATCAAGACTGCACTTTCTGAGGCAGAAATCTCCTCGGAGGCGATCGCTGGGATCGGCTTGACCGGTCAGATGCACGGCCTGGTTATGCTGGATGAAGATGGCGAGGTGCTCCGTCCAGCGATCTTGTGGAATGACCAGCGTACCGGCTCTCAATGTGATCAGATCCGGGCTATGATTGGAAAAGAGCACCTGATCCGGATCACCGGCAATGACGCCTTGACTGGTTTCACCGCGCCGAAGATCCTCTGGGTTCAAGAAAATGAACCCGAGGTTTATGAACGGGCGCGGCATATTTTACTCCCCAAGGACTATATCCGCTACAAGCTGACCGGGGAATTTGCTATCGATCGGGCTGGGGGTTCAGGCACGATCCTTTTTGACCTGAAGGAGAGAACCTGGTCTGAGGAGATTCTGGCCGCCCTTGATATTCCAGCTGAATGGCTGCCGCCAACCTATGAAGGCCCCCAGATCACCGGAGAGATAAGCGCCCAAGCCAGTTCAGAAACCGGACTCAAGGCAGGCATCCCGGTCGTGGGTGGCGCTGGTGACCAGGCAGCACAAGCCGTAGGGGTAGGCGCAGTTGAACCAGGCATCATCGCCTTGACATTGGGCACCTCCGGGGTAGTCTTTGCACCGACAGAATCGGCTTTGGTCGAGCCACAAGGACGCCTGCATGCTTTCTGCCACGCAATGCCGGAGCGCTGGCATTTTATGGGGGTGATGCTCAGCGCGGCGGGCAGCCTGCAGTGGCACCGGGACACGATCGCCCCTGAATTGACCTTTGACCAGCTGGTAGGCGAGGCTGCAAATGTCCCTCCGGGAAGTGAAGGTTTGTTGTTTCTGCCCTACCTGACCGGTGAGCGCACCCCGCACCCTGACCCACTGGCGCGCGGCGCCTGGGTGGGTTTGACTGTACGCCACCACCGGGAGCACCTGACCCGCGCCGTCCTGGAGGGGGTGGCCTATGGTCTTAAAGACAGCTTTACCTTGATTCAGGGAGCCGGCCTGGGCGCGATCGAACAGGTGCGAATTTCTGGCGGCGGGGCGAAGAGCCAGCTTTGGAAGCAGATTCTGGCGGATGTCCTTGAGGTTGAGCTGGTGACAGTCAACACCACGGAAGGCGCCGCTTATGGTGCCGCCCTGCTGGCAGGAGTCGGCGCGGGTTTGTATCCGGATGTCCCCCAAGCGACTGAGAGCATGATCCAGCTGACCGGCAGCACTTCACCTTCATCTGCCGCGAGTGATTATCAGGATTTTTATCCCCGCTACCAGGAGCTGTATCCGGCCCTGGCAGAGCAGTTCGCGGACCTGGCCAAAATCTCCAGTGAAAGCGAGGCGAATTGACCATCATGGAGAAACCAGTCGTCTGTTTGGGAATCCTGGTCGCGGATGTGGTTGGAAGACCGTTGCATTCCATACCGGATCCAGGACGCCTGGTGCTGGTGGACGAGATGGGTTTATATACCGGAGGCTGTGCAGTCAATGCAGCTTCTGCTCTGGCAGCCTTAGGATTGCCGGTGGAAGTGATCGGCAAGGTGGGTGCCGACCCATTCGGTGATTTCGTGGTCAATGCCATGCAGGAACGCGGCATCGGCACCAGGGGCGTGAAGCGCGATGCGGAGACAGGCACATCTGCGACGATGGTAATGGTCGACCCGGATGGTGAGCGGCGCTTTGTCCATTATATTGGCGCCAACGCTCAACTGACTGTAGAGGATGTCTCCATCGAGCTGGTAAATGAGGCTTCCATATTTCATATTGGTGGCAGCCTGGTCTTGCCAGGCATTGATGGTGAACCCACTGCTGAGCTTTTGCGACGCGCCCGTGCGGCTGGGGTGACCACCTTTCTGGACACGGTCTGGGATGACACCGGGCGCTGGATGCAGCTACTTGAACCCAGCCTGCCCTATATCGATTATTTCATCCCCAGCTTGCCGGAAGCCCAGAAAATTGTCGATTTGGACGAGCCCGGGGATGTGGCTAATGCCTTGCTAGACCACGGGGTAGGAACCGTGGCCCTCAAGATGGGCGCCGATGGCTGCCTGGTGATGTCCGCCGAGAGAGATGCCCTGCGCTTTCCTGCATTCGAGGTGGAGGTGGTGGACGCCACCGGTGCAGGGGATGCTTATGCAGCCGGTTTCATTGCTGGCGTGTGGCATGGTTGGTCGTTGGAGAAGACGACCCGGTTTGCCTCCGCGGTTGGCGCGCTGTGCGTCACAGGAGTGGGCGCATCTGGGGGAGTGCGCTCACTGGCCGAAACGGTTGAATTCATGGAGACAGCACGAGTAGTCTCTTGAACTGAAATTGAAGCTGCTAGGAGAACTTAATGGAGAAATTTGGTTATAAATTCTCGTTTGGACCGTGGAACATTCACGAGGGAGCCGATCCATTTGGACCGGAGGTGCGGCCGGCGCGAACTTTCGATCAGAAACTGCCGGTTTATAAGGAATTAGGATTCGACGCAGTTCAGTTCCACGATGACGACGCGGTACCCGGTCTGGATGAGCTGTCCGCGACCGAGATAAGCAAAGGCGCACTGCAGATGGCGGGCAAACTGCGCGATCATGGCCTGGAGGCGGAATTCGTCGCGCCCCGCCTGTGGGAACACCCCAATACCATCGATGGCGCATTCACCGCCAACGATCCCAAAGCACGCCAGTATGCCATTGAGCGGAGCAAAAAGACAGCCGACATCGCCCGGGAGTTGGGCACGAACCTGATGGTGCTCTGGTTGGCCCGCGAGGGCACCTACCTGCGGGAGGCGAAAGATGCCGCCCGGGCCACGCAGCAGCTGCTGGAAGCGGTGGACCAGCTGCTGGAATATGATGCAGAGCTGCGCATCGCCATTGAGCCGAAACCGAATGAACCGATGGATCTGGCATATATTCCCACTATCGGGCACGCCTTAGCCCTGGGTTTCAAGTCGCGGGAACCAGAGCGAGTTGGCTGTCTGGTGGAGAGCGCCCATGCCGTGCTGGCGGGATTGGACCCCTCGGATGAGATGGCCTTTGCATTGGCTTTCGATAAGCTGTACAGCGTCCACCTGAACGATCAAAATGGGTTGAAGTTCGACCAGGATCGCACATTTGGCGCCGTCGACCTGCGCCGGGCGTTCAACCAGGTGCGGGTTTTGGATGAGAACCAGTTCTTTGACAAAGGCATGGTCGGACTGGATGTAAAAGCCATGCGCACCCAGCCAGCTGAGATCGCTGAAAAGCACCTGGGCAACAGTTTAAACATCTTCCTGCAGCTGGTCGAAGTTGTACGTTCCCTCGATCGCAACCGCATCGAGGAACTGATCGCCGCCCGGGATTACGAGGAGCTGGATTGGCTGATCATGAGCAGCCTGATGGGTAAATGATTAACATGCAGGATCAGGGATAAAGGACACTTAATTTATGAATCAATTCTTGGTAGAGATGATCCGCAGCGAACTGGCGGAAATTGTGGGGCAAGATTATGTCTCGGTGGCTGAAAGCGACAAGCTGGTCTACTCCACCGATTGGGCCTGGATGCCGCAAATGTGGTTGGACCGTGGCCAACCGCTGCACCCACCGGATTTCATCGTCCATCCTGCATCTGCAGAGGAGATCTCTGAGATCATGGATATTGCCAATAAGTATCGCCTGCCGGTTGTGCCCTGGGGTGGAGGTTCAGGCTCACAAGGCGGTGCGCTGCCGGTGTTTGGCGGCATCCTGCTGGACATGAAGCGCATGAACAAGATCATCCGCATTGATGAGAAATCACTCACGGTTACTGCACAGGCTGGCATCATCATCTCTCAGCTGGAATGGGCGGTAAACGAGGTCGGCTTGACCTTCCCCCACTATGCCGCCTCCAGCAACTGCGCCACACTCGGTGGTGCATTGGCTCCCCGCGGTACCGGGACTGTCAGTACGAAGTACGGCAAGGCAGAGGACATGGTCTTGAGCATGCAGGTGGTCTTGCCGACAGGCGAGATCATCCGCACGCCGCCAGTTCCACAGCATGCCGCCGGACCAGATTGGTTCCGCATGTTCCTGGGTGCAGAAGGGACTTTTGGAGTGATCACGGAAGCCACCATGCGCCTGGACTATATCCCCGAAGAACGCCTTTTACGGGCGGTGTTATTTGACGATCTGTCAAAAGCCATAGAAGCCGGGCGACTGATGATGACTCGCCGACTGGATCCATTTGTGATCCGGCTATATGATCCTGCGTCGACTGCATCGAGAGTAAAGAAAATCCTGGGTTATGAATATGAAGGCGCATACATGGTGATCGGTTTTGATGGCGATCCAGATATTGCAGCGATCCAACATAAAAAGGCTTTAGAAATTTGCGCTGATCTGGAGGCGCGTGACCTGGGCAGCGAACCCGGTGAGAAATGGTGGGATCATCGCTACGATTTTTACTACCCACCCCTGAGTCTGAAGCTGCCGTGGATGTACGGTACGACGGAGACAATCACCACTTATGATAAGATCGAAAACCTGTACTGGGCTGAAAAGAGGGCCGTCGAGGAGGGCTTCGCTGACCTGGGGATAAGGTTCATCGGTCACTTCTCGCATTGGTTCCACTGGGGGGTGATGCTCTATTCTCGTTTCATCATTGAAGAACCCCCAGAAGACGCACAAGAGGCTTTGCGATTACACAACCAGGTGTGGAATACGGCCATGCAGGCCGTCATCGCCAATGGCGGCATGATCAACGAACACCATGGCGTCGGGCTCAAACTTTCCCGCTATATGCGCAAACAATATGGTGAGGCCTGGCCGATGATGCTGAAACTGAAGAAAGCGATCGATCCGAATGGAATCATGAACCCGGGTAAGACGGGTTTTGGGTTCTAGCTGGCTTGAGATGCAGGAAATCTATTCAATGAAAAACAAGGAATCGTAAGCATGACAATTGAAAACGTTGTCGATACGATAGAAAACTGCCGTTATTGCTTGATGTGCCGCCATATTGCCTCGGTCGAATACGTGACGCACAAGGAGACGTTATCTCCCCATGGTTGGGCGCTGGTGATCGCCTCCGTCAAGCGGGGATTGTTAAAATGGGATGCAGACACAGTGGATGCCATCTACAGCGCGCCAGATCATGGGAATTCGCGGGCGCATTGCGTCACCGGGCAGCCGCTGCCTGAAGCCATCGCCGCTGTGAGGGCAGAGATCGTCAGTCAGCAGCTCGCGCCGCCCTTGGTTTATGATCTTGATGAGAGCCTGCGCGAATACGGTACCCCATATGCCCAACGTAAACCGGGCGTGGTTCCAAACGAGGGTGGGGTAGCCCTCTTTATAGGAGATGAAGCCCAGTATCTCTGGCCAAAAACGCTCTCCGTGGCCAGTGACATGCTGGTATCGATCGGCATAAATCCAGTCATGATCGGCTTGGGACGCAATAATGGCTATCTGGCCAGTTCCCTGGGATTGCCCGATACCGCCCGGCAGCTGGCCGAAGCCACTTTGGAAGAATTGAAAACCAGCGGTGCCAGCCGGATGATAGTGCTGTCTCCGGGTGATTATTTCACCTTCAGCCAGCTTTACCCTGAACGGCTGGGAATCGATTTCTCCGCTGATGTTGAATTAACTGAACTGACGTCATTTCTGGCTGAACAATTGGAAGGAGGTGAAATTCGATTCAACAAGATAAAATCACAGATTCCCTTTGCTTATGTAGATCCGACCCATGCCGTGCGCGTTCCGGGACGCCATGATGCCCCCCGGCAGCTGCTCGCTGCAGTGATGCCTGGTGAGCCCAGAGAGCTTTTCTGGCGCCGAGAGCGCGGCCATCCAGTTGGCAGCACCGCTCTGCAATTCACCAAGCCGAATATCGCCGAAAAATTGACCCGGGCCAGGTTGGAGGATGCCCGGCAAAGTGGAGCCCAGCTGCTGGTTTGTGATGACCCGGGAACCTTGAAACAGTTAGATCAGTTTGCGGAGGAATTTGGTCTGCAGGTGAAGGGATTGTACGAGCTGCTCTTCGAACAGCTGATATAGGTTGCAAACAGCATTGCTTGAAATGCTGGATAACGCCAACGTAATAATGTTAAGGTCCTAAAATCTTATTTTCAACAGGAGGTACGAAATGCATCTATCAATGCACAACTGGATGAGGGCTGAACCGGTCGATGTAACCATCCGACGTTTGGCCAAGTATGGGTACGAGAGCTTCGAAATCGGGGGAGAGCCGTATATCTACGACACCAAAGAAGTCCGCAAGCACCTCAATGAGAATGGCATTCGTAGCTGGGGCGCGGTGACCTTGATGCTCGGAGATCGCAACCTGGTCGCAAAGGACGAGGCCCAGAGGGCCAAGTCCGTTCAATACGTCAAGGACTGCATCACGATGGTCAAGGAGCTGGAGGGTTACGAGATTACGATTGTGCCCGGGATGGTAGGCAAAATCACGCCGGATGCGACCCCGGAAGAGGAGTGGCAGTGGGCGGTCGATGGCCTGAAGGATTGCTATGACTGGGGTAAGAAAGAAGGCGTGGTCCTGGCTATTGAGCCGATCAACCGTTTCGAAACATACTTCTGCTTCAACGGCGCCCAGGCATTGGCCCTGGCTGACGCCGTGGCTCCGGATTGCGGTGTTTGCCTGGATGCCTTCCACATGAACATGGAAGAGGCCGATCCATTCGAGACAATTCGATCAGTTAAAGGTCGCCTGGTTGATTTCCACGTCGCGGACACGAATCGCTTTGCCTGCGGTCAGGGTCACTGGGACTGGAAAAAGGTGGTCGATACGCTGAAGGAGATTGGCTACGATGGCGCTTTGACGGTTGAGTTTGTGGCACCCGTCGACCGCACCCCCGCCAATCCCTATCCGGATGCCATCGAGACCAACCCGGTTGACATCTCGCCCGAACAGAAGAAGTTCATTGAAGAGCATGGCTCGAGCCTGCTGACCGAGGAATTCTACAGCTGGCAGGTTGAGGAGTGCGCCAAGACGCTGCTGCCCCTCATATAACCCGATTAGCTGGCTTTCAGATACGGGCTGGTTCGAGATCTAATTTGGTACTAAACTGCCCCTCCTCCTATGTGGGGGAGGGGAAGTGAGGTTTGCCAGACTGCTGAGCTTCTTTTCATACCCGGAGGAGGTGGAATGGGTAAGAATGTAGTCATCATAGGGACACTTGACACGAAGGGACCGGAAATCGCATACCTGAGCAACCGTATTCAATCGCTTGGGCTACAGACGACGGTGATCGATTCGGGGATTCTCGGTGAGCCGCTGGGGATCGTGTCGGATATCTCGCGGGCAGAAGCAGCCACCTACGCGGGTACGACGATCGAGACCTTGCAAAACGCGGGCAGCCGCGGCAAGGCGGTTGAAGGCATGCGAGAAGCACTGAAGGTACTGACCCTGGAGCTGTATAAAGCCGGTCGGCTGCAAGCGATCACCTGTTTGGGCGGTGCTGAAGGGGCGGTGATGGGGGCGGCGGCTATGATGCAGCTGCCGGTTGGCGTGCCTAAGGTGCTGGTATCCCCAATCGCCTCTGGAAAGCATTATTTTGATCCCCTGGTTGGCACCAGTGACATCATGGTCGTCCATTCGATTGTCGATATTCTAGGCCTCAACCCGATTGCAACGACGATCTTCGATAATGTGGCTGCGGCAATATATGGCCTGGTCGAGCACGGACATGAGCTTGAAAAACCAAGCCCTGAGGACAAATATGTCGCCGTGACCATGCTGGGCAACACCACCCGGGCGGTAATGGCGCTCAAAGAACGCCTGGCGGAGCATGGCTATGAGGCAGTCATCTTCCATTCGAACGGGGTTGGCGGACCGGCGATGGAAGAACTCGCTGAAGCCGGCCAATTCATCGGGGTGATCGATTTCACCACCAACGAGACATACGATCCGATGACCGGTGGCATTCACGATGGGGGTCCGGATCGCCTTAAGAGAGTGGGCTTACTCGGATTGCCCCAGGTGGTGGTACCGGGGTGCATCGATTTTTCGGTCTTCCACGCTGGTTCGATCCCGGAAGAACTGCAGGATCGCCCGGTTTACGATCATAATCCCGAATATACCCTGGTGCGCGCTTCACACGAGGAAATGATCGCGCTGGGGCAGCTCTTCGCCGAGCGGTTAAACCTGGCCAAGGGGCCACTGGTGATCGCGGTCCCTACCCAGGGATTATCGATCCCCAATGTTCCGGATGGCCCCTTCTGGGATCCGCCGGCAGACGCGGCATTTCTGGCCACCTTGAAGGCGGAGATCCAGCCTGGAATCAAAATGATAACTTTTAAGAAACATGTAAACGACCCCCAATTTGGCGAGGAGGTTGCTGATTTATTCATCGATTTGATGAACAAGGAGAGATCATCATGATCGCCGATAACGGTAGAGATTACAAAGACCTTCCCCACCTGACGGAAGGCGACCAGGATTTTCGAGATAAATTCCTGTCCTGGGACCTGGGCAATCTGTCATTCACGGATGTACAGACATACTTAGAAGTCAAAGACACCATCCTGGTGCCGATGGCCAGCTTCGAGCAGCATGGCCCCCACCTGCCGATTTACACCGACACGATCACCTGTGTCGAGGTTTCAAAACGGGTGGCGGAGATGATCGCGGTGCTGCACACCCCGCCGATCTGGACTGGCTACTCACCCCAGCACATGTTTGATCCGGGCATGGGTCGTGGGACGATCACCATTCGCAGCAGCACGCTGCTGGCTTTGATCAACGATGTCGCCCGTAGCCTGATCCACCACGGATTCAACCGCATTATCTTCATCAACGGGCATGGATCTAATGTCAAGGTTATCGATCCGGTGCTGCGCAAGCTGCGCTACGAAACTGGCGCCTTGATATCCTTCGTCAAGCCGTACATGGAGAATTATGTCGGCATCCTGGAGGGATTGATGGAGAATCCCTGGGAGGAGACCCCCGGCTGGCATTCCAGCGAGCTGGAGACTTCTCAAGACCTGGCCTGGAATGAGAAGTATGTCCGCATGGATCGAGCAAATTTCACCAAGGCTCACATCCCAGATTTCCTGCCCAAGAGTTTCGAGAAGAAGGATGGCATGCCGGATGTGGAATTCGAAGGGTACAAGTATTTCACATTCCCAATGGACCATCACGAGTTCATCGAGACAGGTGTGATTGGAAACCCACTGCGAGCCACCAAGGAAAAAGGTGAAGAGGCTTTCAGGAGGCTTTCCGAGCACGTCGCCCGGGGTATCCTCGAGCTGCAGGCAGTGCCGGTCAATGTCCACACCCGCGAGTTTATCGATCGAGTTGTTTAATCGAAAAGCAACATTCTGGGGTTGACAAGAGATATAAAGTGTCATTCCGAACGAAGTCCTGCCCCTTGCGCAAACCAGGGGGAAGAATCTCTGGCACCATTATAGAGACCCTTCGCCTTGTTCAGGGTGACATCCAATTAAACAACTCTATATTTTTCGGAGGTCAATCATGAAGGTTGGCGTTTTTAGCTTTGTGTTTCAAGATTTGCTGCCATTTGAGAAGGCACTGGATTGGATCGCAGGTGTCGGGGCTGAAGCTGTCGAGATTGGTTCGGGCGGCTATGTGGCCGAATTGGGTGAGTCTTACTGTCAGCCGAAGGAACTGCTGGCAGATGCAGTTAAGCTGGCGGAGTGGAAGAAGGTGGTTGACGATCACGGTCTGGAGATCAGCGCCCTGAGCTGCCACGGTAATCCCCTGCATCCTGACCCGGAAGTGGCCAACTTGCATCAGGAAGAATTTCGCGACACGGTGCTGGTGGCTGAGCAGCTCGGTGTACGTAGAGTGGTGACCTTTTCCGGTTGTCCTGGAGATAGCGAAGGCAGCAAGTATCCCAACTGGGTAACCTGCCCCTGGCCGCCGGACTTTCTGCGCATCCTGGAATGGCAGTGGGAGGAGAAAGTCATCCCCTATTGGCAGCAGGAGGTCAGCTTCTGCCGCGAGCATGGCGTGGATATGATCGCCCTGGAGATGCACCCGGGGTTCGTGGTCTATAACCCGGAGACGCTGCTGCACCTGCGAAATGCGGTCGGGCCTGAGATCGGGGTTAATTTCGATCCCAGCCACCTTTTCTGGCAGGGCATCGACCCAATTTTCGCAATCCGGGAACTGGGTGAGTCCATCTTCCACGTGCACGCCAAGGATACGATCATCGATCCGGTTAACACGCCGGTCAATGGCGTCTTGGATACCAAGCCCTATGCTGATGAAGCCAATCGGGCCTGGATCTTCCGTACAGTAGGTTATGGCCACGATCTCAAATTCTGGAAAGACCTGGTCAGCACCCTGCGTTTGGCGGGGTATGATTATGTCTTATCCATGGAGCACGAAGACAGCCTGATGTCGCTGAGAGAAGGTCTGGAGAAGGGCGTTGGCGCGCTGAGGGAGCTGGTCTTGACTGATGAGCGTGGCAAGCCGTGGTTTGAATCCTGAGAATGAAAGTCCAGCTTAAGTATGGACGCCAAGGCCTAACGGTTGACCTGCCGGATTCGGTCGAGGTCCTGGCGACGCGCTTTGTGCCCGGATTAGCTGATGAACCTGGTGTTATCCGGGAGGCGCTAAGTGATCCGATCGATTCGCCACCGCTGAAATCCCTGGTCAAACCGGGCTACAGGGTGGTCGTTGTCCATACGGATATCACCCGCGCTACGCCGAACGATCGTCTTCTGCCAGTACTACTGGATGAGCTCCATCAGGCAGGCATTACCGCAGACGAGATAACCCTCTTGAACGGGCTGGGTACCCATCGACCACAGACTGAAGCAGAGCTGCGCATGATGTTGGGCGACCAGATCGTGGAAGACTATCGCTGCCTCCAGCATGATTGCAACGATGATGACAATCTGGTTTCACTGGGCGAGACTTCACTAGGAAATCCGGTGCGCATCAACCGTGAGTACCTGGAAGCGGATGTGCGCATTCTAACCGGTTTCATCGAACCGCATTTCTTTGCTGGATTCAGCGGCGGACCGAAGGCTATTTTGCCATCGCTGGCGGGTGCGGAGAGCGTCTTCAGCAATCATGGGCTGGAGATGATCGCCCATACCAGTGCCGCCTGGGGGATCACGACTGGCAATCCGATCTGGGAGGAGATGCGCGAGGTTGCTGCGCGGACAAATCCCACATTCTTATTAAATGTCGCCCTCAATGCACGGCAAGAAATCACTGCTGTGTTCGCAGGAGATATGCAGACAGCCCACGCTCAAGGTTGTGAATATGTGCGAGATCATGCCATGGCAGCGGTGGAAGAACCTTTTGAGATCGTGATCACCACCAACAGCGGCTACCCGCTCGATCAACATCTCTATCAATCAGTCAAGGGGATGAGCGCGGCCAGCCAGATCGTGCGAGAAGGTGGGGCGATTCTGATCGCTGCGGCCTGCGACGATGGCTTACCCGATCACGGCAGCTATGCCGAGCTTTTAATTGAGGGCGGTTCATCACAAGGTGTGTTGGATTTGATCTCCCAGCCTGGATTCAGTGTACAGGACCAGTGGCAGGTGCAAATCCAGGCTCAAATTCAAAAGAAAGCTGAAGTGTACGTTTATAGCGATGGTCTCAGCGATGAGCAAATCAGGCAGGCGTTGTTCCAGCCCTGCAGGGATGTCGAGGGGACGGTCGCCCAATTATTGGAAAGATTTGGGTCAGAGGCGCGCATATGCGTCATGCCGGAGGGACCGCAGATAATACCGTATTTGCGGGAGATTGGTGATTAGATATTTTGGATTAAATTCAATCCACAAATTTCTCTCGTAAAATTCTTGCGGGACCAACTATGTATATTGTAGTTTAGGGCCTTGTGCCTGTGCTTGAGGTGACTGGATGGAGAGCAAAACCTATCGCTTAAAAGAATTTATTCATCCCGGTGACGAACGCAGTCTAATCGTTGATGCCAGTGCGGGTCTCTCGCTGGGCCCCCTACCGGGTTTGGAGCAGTTTGCACCTGCGGTTGAAGAGGTGATGCCCCATATTGATGGTTTGGTTGCCAGCCCGG
Source organism: Anaerolineales bacterium (assembly GCA_041558875.1). Classification (GTDB taxonomy): domain Bacteria; phylum Chloroflexota; class Anaerolineae; order Anaerolineales; family UBA4823; genus PFL25. The sequence continues at coordinate 32,822 of JBFFEL010000019.1, read as the reverse complement.
GTCAGGCTGGGAAGCTCACCGGCAGGACGCGGGAAGATGCCGCCCTATTAGTGCGGGCCGACTGGACGAATGCCCTGCGGGATAAAGATTTTGTACTCCCACCGGAGACGATCAGCCATATTCCGCTGCTCACCCCGATGGATACTCTTGATTTGGGGGCCAGCGCGGTGGTCATTTACTTCTTGCTGGGCTTCGAAGAACAGATCGAAGCAGGCTGCTTGCGCAGTACCGTTCAGCTCGCCCTGGAAGGATCGAAAGTTGGCATGCCCCTGATCGTTGATGTGCAGGCTATTGGACCGCGGGTTGTGCTTATGGGCAAAGCCATTGAATTGGGCGTCTCCTATGCCCTCGAAGGCGGTGCGGACGGGGTGACGGTGCCCTGGCCTGGCCGAGAGTCATTCAATACGATCCTGGCAATGGCGGCTGGCCTGCCAGTTTGGATCAAGCCCACCACATTGGAAAACTCTGAAGCCGAGTTAGGAGATGCGCTGCAGATGGGCGGGACTGGCTTATGGATCGATCAGCAGCTTTTCGCAGCTGCGGATATCAATCAGTTGTTGGATATTATTAGTGCCCAGGTTCACCCTGCGTAGAATCGGATGAGGTGACAGATGAAAACCGGATTACAGGCAAGGATGGACAGGTTGTTCAACCGTCATGGTGACGGCCGTGCAGTGTGTGTCGCCGCGGACCACGGATATATGAGCGATGTCACCCCCAATGTGGTCAACTTGCGCCCGGTTACCGAGGCGGTGATCCGGGGAGGCGTGGATGGGATCCTGCTCAGCCCAGGCCAGGCGGTGCGGCTGGCGCCCTTATTCCAGGGGAGAGATGGGCCAGCGATGATCCTGCGTGCGGATTGGATGAACATGCCCCGCCTGGGGACCTCCAATGTTGCCAATGCCGTCCCACAGCGATTACTAACTCATCAGAAAGTGGTCACCGCCCAGCAGGCACTGGATTTGGGTGCCTCAGCGATCACAATTTACCTATTTCTGGGTTACAACGATCAGATGGAGATGAACGGAATCGAGGTTTGCGCCAAGTTTGTCCGTGAATGCCACCAGGTCGGATTGCCATGTATCATCGAACCGCTGGCCTACGGTGGCCAGGTGACTGGTGCCAACGTGGTTGAAATCCTCACTCTGGGGGCGCGCATGGCGGTCGAGATCGGCGCCGATGCCTTAAAGATCCCTTACACAGGGGATGTAGAGTCTTTCCAGAAGCTGGTTACCGTATCCGGGGTGCCGGTACTCGTCCTGGGCGGGGCCAGGTCGGATAACGAACGAGACGCCCTGGAGCTGTTTGCAGAGGGGCTGGAAGCGGGCGGAAGCGGATGCTTGATGGGGCGCAACGTGACCAAGTCTCCCGACCCGGAGAATATGGTTTCCCAGTTGATCGGGATCGCGCACAAAAATTGGACTGTAGATAAAGCTCTACTCGTAGAATCCTGGGATTACCTGCGCTTGAAGGCGAACCACGCAAAATGCACCGGCTGCCAGCTGTGTGTCGTGGCCTGTGTTGCCAGTCACGACAGCGGTGATTTTGGCGTCAACCTCTCGCGCTTGCGCATCGACCCGGGGCGGAAGATTGGTTCACACAGGGTGATGTTCTGCACGCTGTGCAAGAAATGTCTGGAGGTTTGCCCCACAGATGCCCTGCGCTGGCATGAGCAGACTGGAGCGGTAGAGCTGCTGGTCGATCTATGCACGGCCTGCGACGAATGCGTCAAGATCTGCCCAACGGAGGTGATCGTCCACAGTGATGATGGCATCCAGATCGCCTCCGGTGAAACCCTGGAGTGGTACCCGGTGGTGTGCGATCTGTGCGGCGGAGAACCGGAGTGTGCCATCATCTGTCCAACCGATGCGATCTATATCGGCGAGCGGAAGGAGGTGGCCTGATGGCGCTACGTGATCGGGCGTTCTGCGACCAAATCTTGCGGGTTGACTTATCTTCGGGGGAGATATCTATTACCCCCTTACCAGCTGAAGCCATGCCATTGGTCCTGGGAGGCAAAGGCCTGGGTGCCTGGTTGCTATATCAAGAGGGCAATCCTGGTGTCGATCCGCTCTCCCCAGAAAATCTGCTGATCTTCCATAATGGTCCTTTGACTGGGACGACAGCTCCCACTGCAGGAAGGTTTGGCTGTACAACGATCAGCCCGGCAACTAAAACCTATAGCGATGCATACTGCGGTGGTTACTGGGGGCAGATGCTTAAATATGCTGGATATGATGCCCTGGTCCTGAGCGGGGCAGCAGAAGAGCCTACTTTGCTGGTCATCGATGATGGGGTGGTTGACCTGCGACCAGCCAAGCACCTGTGGGGATCGAACATCTCCCAGACCGATAAGCGGTTGAAAGAGGAGTATCCAGGTGACTGGCAGGTGTTAACCATCGGCCCTCCCGGGGAGAAGATGCGCAACCTGGCGGGCATCTTCAATGAATCCCGGGCCTTGGCAAGAGGTGGCGTGGGCGCGGTGATGGGTTCCAAGAACCTGAAGGCAATAGTAGTTCGAGGCAGCGGATTGGTTAAAGTACACGATCCAGAAAGATACCAGCGCGCCCTGCAGCTCGCCTTCCGGGCGGTGCGCATGTCCAGCGAGACGACCCTGCTCAACCAGGAGGGCACGGTCAACATCCTCGAAATCATCAACGTGATGGGTGCCCTTCCGACCCGCAATTTCCAGCGTGGACAATTCGATGAGGCTGATAACATCTCCGGTTACGCCTTCAGAAAGCATGCATGGGTCAAAGATTACGCTTGTTTTGGCTGCCCGATCGCCTGCGGGAAATATACCCGTCCGCTCGAGGATGGCACCGTCATTGAAGGCCCGGAATACGAGACCACCTTCGCCATGGGACCTAACTGTGCCATTGGAGAACGGGAATCGATCATCCGCTTAAACTGGTGGTGTGATGAGTATGGCCTGGATACGATCAGCGCGGGCGGCGTGGTAGGGCTGGTGATGGAGATGTTCGAACGGAATCTGATCAAATCCAGCGAGCTGGATGGCATCGAACCGCGCTTTGGTGATGCACAAGCAGCCCTGGCATTGGTGGAGAAAATGGCCAGGGTTGAAGGTTGTGGGGAATGGCTGGCGCAGGGGGTGGCCTCGATCGCCGAGAGGTTCCCGGAGGCGCAACCCTTCGCCATGCACGTCAAGGGATTGGAGATGCCGGCCTACCATCCCAACGCGGCCAAGGGCACCGCCCTGGCCTACGCCGTTTCAGAACGTGGTGCCTGCCACCTGCGCGGCGCCCCCTTGGGCGAGCTATTCAGTGGATCTGCTGATCCGCTTTCCATTGAAGGCAAACCGCAATTATTCCGCGATCACCAAGCGGATAAGGCCCTGTGGGACAGCGCCTGCCTGTGCTATTTTCCGGGTTACGGCATGTCGCTTAAGGAGTTGTGGCAGCTGGTCACAGCTGCGACGGGTTTCGATTACCCGGCGGTGAAGGACTTTGAGCTGGTGGGAGAGCGCATCTCGACCCTGGCGCGGGCGATCAACGTCAGGGAAGGTTTCCAACGAGCAGCAGATACCCTGCCGGATCGCAACCTAAACCAGCCAATGGTCGGCGGTCCAGCGGATGGTCATGTGGTCGAGCTGGCCGCCATGTTGGACGAGTATTACCGCCTGATGGGTTGGGATGCAAATGGTGTTCCCACGCCGGAACGGATGGCTGAATTACAACTGGCAAACGGGAAATAGCCACCAAGATGACAGTTGACCCGGTCATTTTCTACCTCATGGTCGCTATCATCGCATTCATGATCGGTCTGGCAAAAGGCGGCCTGGGGGGCACACTAGGCGCCCTGGCGACGCCTCTCCTGGCGCTGGTGATGCCCGCTGACCAGGTGATCGGTTTGATCCTGCCGATCCTTATGCTAGCGGACATCTTTGCGGTCTCCTTCCACTGGCGGCGCTGGAACACCAAGCTGGTGCTGCTGTTGATCCCTGGAGCGGTCGTTGGGGTCACGATTGGCACTTTCTTCATCACCAATGCGCCGACGGAGACTCTGAGGACAGCTTTAGGGGTGATCGTCTTGATTTTCGCCCTGTATAAAATTTTTGAGAACCGCATCCAGGGATCATTGAGATACCAGCCGAGAAACTGGCATGGGCTGTTGGCCGGGACAATCACCGGTTTTTCCTCTGCCCTGGCGCATACCGGTGGGCCGCCGGTCAGCATTTACCTGCTCCTGCAGGATGTGACCCCGCGCGTTTTCATCGCCACCTCGGCCATCTTCTTCTTCCTGCTGAACTGGATCAAGGTCCCTTATTACTGGTATGCTGGCCTGTTCGATTTTCAGCAGCTGTGGGGGATCGCCTGGATACTACTGCTGGTTCCCCTGGGAGTGTGGGTCGGTCGCTGGGGGGCATCCAAGGTGAATAAAGAGACTTACGAATGGATTATCACGGGTTTGCTGGTGATCGCAGCGCTGATGTTGATATTCTTATGAAGAAATAATGAAGGTCAAGATTTTTCAACTGAAAACGAGGAGTTCCTTCATTATTAGTAGATTGCCAAATTAGAGACAATGTACTATGCTTTGGTGCACTTACCTCACATAGATACAACCAGTATCCAGATAATCCGCCATAAATATGATCCAACTGCTCGTCTAGTCCCAGCGCACATAACGATATTGTTTCCAGTGCCGGATGAAATTAGTGAAAAATCCCTTACAAATCACATAAATAGCGTTCTCAAACACTGGAAACCATTTCTCATCCGTATTTATGGATTGTATAAATCCTGGGATAACTGGTTGTTCTTGACAATTAAAGATGGAAATGATGAGATATTCCGCCTGCACAAACAGATCTATACCGGGATTTTACGGCCATATCAGAGAGATGATTTAGATTTTGTGCCCCATATCAGTTTGGGTTTATTCGTCAAGGAAGGGCTCAAATATGACTTTGAGAATCCGCAGGAATTGGAGTTTGATGCGCAGAAATATGAAGCGGCAGTGAATGAAGCTAAACAATTAGGGCTGGATTACAGATGTTGGTTTGATAAACTGCATTTGGTAACCCTGACGAATGATTTCTCAAAGATCGAAATCATCAGTGAGTTCTTATTGGGTGGCTAGTCCCCAAAGTTCTGTTCAAGTAAAGAGTTCCCTTTTTTTCCAAGCTGCACATAATTATTCCTAATACCCAGCCAAACCACCAAAAGTTTCTCTCAGCGTAGCAGCCACCGATTTATATCGGTGGCTGCTGAGAGCTGTCTAAGAGTATTCGGTTTCACGAAGACAGCTTTCAAATAGTGCTGTCGATAAATCCGGATCAATGAATTGGTTCACTGAGATATACCCATAGAAATTCTTCTTGCGGTGGGGAGATTCTGTTATCAATTGTGGGGATTGGCATCTTGAGGAATCTGACCGGTTTCTGGAGTTGCGACAGTCAAATTTATCGGTACTTCTTCAGCCGGCTGATCCCAGATACCTTCTATCCGCCAAATGCGCCAGGTGACCAGCAGAGCGATAGCCCAAACCAACACAGTCAGTCCGACGATCAAGAAATCCGCTATTGGATCGAGCCACTCCAACAGCAGCAGGTCGTATAGGAATGGGATGGCAGCTGATAATGCGACAGTGATAAAGAATAAGACCGTTAATACCGCAACCATGTAGAAGATGCGGCGATCCTTGCTGAGCGGCGCACCGCCGACCAAAAGCCTGAATGGCGGCCTGAGAAACAGCACAACAAGCAAGCTGGTGAAAACCAAAACGTAAGTCACGGCCAGGTGGGTGTAGTCTCTGTCGTTGTGAGCGAACCGGAAATAGAAGAAGGCAAAGGTCCCAGCGATGGCGATCATGATCGCAGCTGGTATTACGTAATGCGACAGGGACTTGCGCAGGCTCTTCCCATACAATACCCCTGGTTTTGCCCATAGGGTCAAGCCCAAAGAAGGGATGGTGATCGCCACGGTGGTAATCACGGTCAGATGAATGCCGCGGATCGGGAACCCAAACCCAATGATTTGAATGGCAGTGATTAACAGCGCCAGGGAGGAAATCTGGGTTATATAAAGTTTTAAGATATCCAGGAGACCATTCACGATGCGCTGACCCTTTTCCAAAACCCTTTCCAATACACTGAGGGAATTCTCAAGCAGGAGAATATCGGCTACACTCTGGGCGGCCTGGCTGCTGTTCTTGTAAGTCACCGCCAGGTTGGCCTGCACCAGGGCGGGAACATCGTTGACCTCGTCGCCCACCATCGCTACGTACTGTCCCCCGGCGCGTAAATCCGCCACCACGGCGCCCATCTGGTCAGGAGAAAGCTGCAGAAAAACACCTTTTTCAAGTGCGGCCTGGGAGAAACCACCTGGATCGAGCTCGGCTAACTCGGGTCCGGTAATCTGTTCTAACGAAAGGTCGTTCAGTCCTAATTTTTCCAGGAGAGGGATCAGCTGCTTGGGTTGTTCAGCAGAGAACATCTTAACATTGATACCCTCATTGAAGAATCTTCTGATCACCGGTACAGCTTCAGGACGCACTTGTTCAACAAATGTCAATCGACAGAGTGGGATTAGTGGGATGGGAAATTGCGGCCTGCCTTTTTGGTCAAATATTGGTTTCAAGTCCGGGTAATAAGCGAAGATCAGTTCAACCGGCGGGTCTGAGGATATCCCCTGGGAATCCTCATCCTGGATTTGAGTTTCATCGCTCTGAGCCAGCTGGCTTACGCGGTTGATCATTCGCTGGAAGAAGCCCAGCTTAGATGTTTCTTCTTCTCCTGGTTTAGCAACGTCATCGTCCCCATCTTCGGGAGGTTGTGGATCAATGGAATCTTTGGGTTGCTCCTCGTGTTCTTGATCTTCGCTTTGATCCTCCTGTGAGCGCCGAAAAACACCACCGAACCTGGAGAACAGCTTGCGAACCTGGCCGGGTTCGCCGTCCTCCGACTCATCATCGGAGGGTTTCTCCTCGCTCAAGTAAGGTTCCAGCGCGGCGGGGACACCCAAAACATAAACGCCGGTCATGTCCGGATCTTCAAATGTAATCGCATTCCAGCCATGAACTGAAAGGTAAGGCGCTTCGTCAAGTACTTTGCGTTGATTCCCTCCATAAACATCCCGGATAGCGTGAGTGAGCCGATTATCTAGTACCGAACTGCGCACATAATCTCCCAGCATCTGCTGGATGCGGCTTTCGGCGAAACCTTCGCTCCCTTCGCTCTGGGGAGGCAGCGTCAAATCAACGCGGATGCCAGTCAAGACGCCCTCACGTGAGAAACAGATCGTGTTCACCTGGGCCATCGCTTCAACAGAACGGGCCCGGTGAACCAGCGCACCAACTTTTGCAAGATCGACAGTACCGGCCGCATAGGTGACGATGATCATAAAATACAGGCCTGCTGGTGCGAGACTGAAGATGATGCCAGCCACCTCGTTGAAAAATTCTTCCGGAATGGGGAGGGTGATATTCAGATAACCGTATATCAAGAACCCGGTGTAGAAGGCAACCACAACCAGTAAAACGCGCAGCACATTATTGATGATCGTCTCAATAGGAGTTAGTTCCTGTTTGTTTTCTCCGGTATTTTCAATTATTCCGGTGATAAAACGATCTTGGCCGAGTTTTTCTACCTGGTACACCGCGCGACCAGAGACACAGAAAGTTCCTGCATATACCTTGTCCCCATTGTCTTTGTATGCTCGCCTGCTGCCATCACCGAGCGTTGTCTCATCTATGACGAGACCTTCCTGGTGAACGATTGTTCCATCAGCAAACAGCTCGTCCCCAGGCCCAATGGCGACCATATCTTCGATGACCATATTATCCGCATCGATACTGCGCGTGGTATGGTCACGGATCACTGTCACCCGGGGGCGAGTTTCTTGGAGAACGTCCTTTGTGCGCAGCCTGGCAAAATACTCCTGGAAGATATTTACTCCAATGTTGAGACACATTACACCAAAGCTTATCAGTGCATCCAGGGGCCGGCCGAAGAAGAGCTGCACAAAAGCTAAGCCAACCAGACTGAGATTGAAAATTGAGAGCACATTTTCACGCCAGATCTCCCGGCGGGAACGGGTGGGTTTGAACTGGATGGTGTTGTCAATACCTTCCTGCACCCGTAACTCTGCCTCGGATTGACTTAAACCGCTGATTTTTTGTAGTAGTTTCTGTTCGAGGGGGCGGGTAACGCCTCGCGGGTGGCGCTTTCTCCAACGCCAGAACAGGATCCCAGCCAGGAAGGTGCTGGCAGCCAGGGTTAGACCGAACAATATATTTGTATTACGTTGGTTTTCGGGAGGCGAGTCTGCCATGAAGAATTTCTGCAGAAAGTGGTTTCTTGAGCGTCCCCATAAGTATACCCTCCTAAGACCAAAAATGTGCGGTGGCTCCTGGAAGCAGATTGCTGAGCCAGCTACCGGGTTTTTTTGATCGCCCACGGACAAGCGCGGATGTGGGCGGAAATTATTAAGGTTTTCTCAACAAGCGGTAAGTATCTCAGTGGAGAAGTTGTCGAGATTTTCAATATTCAATCAAGAAGTCCGCTTTGTGGACCGAATAACATTAATGCCCACTTAGTATTTGGCCAGGTAGGGTTTACCCGGAATATAATGGGACAAATTTAGGGGTATTGAATTCTTGAAGATGGTGTTGGTTTCAAATGCTGCAACAGTTGCGAAAAAATATAGAGAAAAGACGCGCCCAATCCTTTGTTGAAAACGTCCAGGCCTGGTATCAGACAAGCAGCGATATTTCTGAAGTGATGGGCATGGCGCTGCACGATCAGTCTGTTATCCAGGCTGACATCGGTTATATTATCGAAGCGGCGGATCGAATGCTCTTCCACTTGCGGTTGTATATTCCCGATTCGCTCGGGATGTTGCGCCGCCGGAATGGGGAGCTTGCCCAGCGGTTCGACAATGTATGCAAGCAGATCTTCCAGCTGCGCAACGAGACCACCAGGTTCCTGATCCGATCACAAGGACCAGGCCCGATGTCCGGTGATGAGCCAGATGAAGAGGCGCGCATCATTTACTATTACCGGGCTCTAGAAGAGGTGGGTTTCAACGCGCGGCAGATAAAATCAGATTTTGATCGGGAACTAACTTCCATCTGGAATGATTTGCAGCTGATCATCGTCCAGGAACAAGCTGTGGCAAATTTGGGGTGAGAACAAAAATATTTGATTTTGAGCGCGGATGATACTTTTCCAGAAAGGAAATGTGAATTTTGACGCAATATTGACATTTATTTCACAAATGATATATAATGTTAGACACCGGAGCAATATCATCAAAGTTTAAACACAGATGGCGGGGTCAAACCCGGTTAGGGGATGAGAGCATGATTACATAAATGACGCGATCCACTGACAAGATGTCGGTGGTGTTTTTTATTCCCTGTTAATTGCAGAGCCTGAAGATAAAATAATTACTATAAGGCGGGATCTATTTTCGAATCGGAATGATAAGGGAGGAACAAATGGGGAAGAATAAAATGTACAAAACGATGTTCTTGGTGCTGATAATCTTCAGCCTGATGGTTTTGAGTGTTTCATCAGCCCTAGCCCACCATCAGCTAAGGATTGATTTGAGCATAAATAAAGTAGGCTCGGTCGTCCCAAAGTATGGAGTGGCAACAGTCAGGGGCAATGTAACCTGCTCGCAGCCAGCTCATGTTTATCTCTCCGGTGACCTCGAAAGACGGATTGGGCGCGTCTTTGTTCGCGGTCATTTCCACAAATCCTTTTGGTGTGATGGGAAAACTCCTTGGAGTGTAAAGGTTAAAAGTGAGAATGGTCTCTTCGTAGCAGGCAAGGCTAAAGCTTCAGTTTACGCCGATGGAGTCACGCTTCGTGTAGATGATTGGGCCTCAGACGAAGTGCACAGAACCATTCGATTGAAAGGTGAGAAACCGCCAAAACCTTATTACTCAGCACTGGTTGATACTCCTAAGGCTGCCAGCGTAGCTCTGACGGTTGGATTGTTGGGCTTAGGGCTTTTAGCGGGCCTGGTATTGGTAGTAGGCCCTCAAGGAATTTGGAAACGTCGCTGGTAACGGTGAAAATCTGAAATAAAAACTTGATGGCTGAATGAGGGGTATGTTTTCGCGCGCTTATTACTGCCGCTGGTTCCTCGCCTTGCTGGTAGTTCTATAGATATCGGAGGACCAAATTCGCCGGTTGGCGTTGCTTGAGCTTCCGGTAAAATAAACATACCGGGAACAAAATCAACAAACCCAAAAGCCATAACGGGTACATCCTGGCAAGGCTTGTCCCTTCAGGGGTCAACCACAATCCCAAGCCCGCGTACAACAGGAGATGTATGATATAAAAGAAAAGCGGCACCTGCCCGAATACAACCAGGGGGTAGAAGAAAGATCTAAGGCTGGAATTTGCCCTGGCGAACAGGTCAAGCAGGATCAGGTTGATGCCCATAGTGAGCAAAGTGAAGGATATGCTGGGGGGGTATTTGATGACATTGAGGAAATCGATCCAGGAATTCCCCGGGCGCGGCAGAATGTTTCCAAAGCCATCCAGGTAGCGAATGACCAGGAATCCTGCTGTGAAACCAAGCCCGATAATCATCCCCCCGCGGTAAGCCTGCTGTTGATCGCGGATCAACCAATGACCAAATAAGATGCCGAATACGACCAGCTCAAACCACGGCAGGAGCGGGTAGTTCGACCAGAGGCTGCCATTTCCACCTGGATAAATCAAAATAGGATTTAGGTAATCCAAGGGGTGGGAGATTTGAAATTTTCCCCACAAGCCAGGGTCAGGAACGAGAAATTCTGTGCCGATGAATAGCACCACAGCCAAAATCAGCAGATAGATCGGTCTAAGCCACAGCAAGAAACTGCCCAGGATCATCGTTCCGCCCAAGGCGATCAAAACTCCGATATAGATATCCGGCCAACTTTCTGCGGCTAATGGCCAGATGCGATTGATGATCAGCAGCTGGATGGCAATCAATATAATTCCCCGGATTAAGAAATGGCGGATAACGGCCCATTTACCCCAACCGCGCTTTTGGCGCGCCTCGGCGAATAGGTACATGCCAACCCCCATCAAGAAGAAAAAGCCGGGCGCGGCTAAATGAGTCACGAAGCGAGTCGTAAATGCCAGAGAGGTTTCGTATACCGGCAGCAGGCCCCCCCAATATTCACCCGGGGAATGCTTATGGGCGACAAAATAGTTGGCGTGATCCAGAGCCATCAAAATGATGATCAACCCGCGCAGGGCATCTACTGGGAAGAATCGGCCTGATCGACTGTCTGTTTTCTCAAACGATTGATTGGAAACCATCGGTGTTCGCTGAGTCAGAGTGAATTATGCGGTATTTGTCTCACATCTTCCTTGGTAAAGCATCCTATTTATCTCCCAGGTTGGTCAGATCGCCGCTGCCGTTGCCTGAGGTCGAGACCTTTGGGCGGCCGTAATAACGCACATTGCCGCTGCCCATGAACCTGGCGTCCAATGAATCCGTCACCCATACAGTCACATCGCCCGATCCACCGATCCTGACAACCACTACTTTGCTGGCCAGGTCATCAGCCCGGAAATTTCCAGAGCCGTTGATGCTGATCTCTTGCTCGCGAACCTGACCATCATCAATGTTCAAGTTACCGGAACCATTTACATCCAGGGATAATTGATCCGCGTTCAACTCTCCCAGGGTGATATTTCCCGAACCGTTAATCCTGACCTGAAAAGATTGAACTTTTACCCGGTCGGTATCCACATCCCCCGACCCGCCAATGTTGATCTCCAGACGATCGGCGTTCATATCTCCCAGGCTGACATCACCAGAACCTCCAATATCCACGCTGAATTGGTCTGTCTCCAGGTCGGGAACCTGAATGTCACCTGAACCGGAGATGCTGACCTGTTCTAAACCATTGACGGTCAGGAAGAAGCGGACCGGTTTGGTAGGTCTCAGGTTTATCGAGCGTGGGGAGGTTCTGATCCTGAGAGTCCCTCCGAGCATATCTGTCTCAAAATACTGCATCAGATTATCTTCGGCTTCGACGCGCAGCGCTTCCTTTTCACCTAGCTGAATAATTACATCGCCGAAGGTAGCCAGATCTACACCAGTAACCCCACTCACCAGGCGCGTTTCTTCAACGACATTGCCTGAACCTTGCACTACTGAACTTGATTGAGGGGTAACCAGAATACCGCTAAGCTCACAGGCCATCGCGGTAATCGCGAAAACTAATGCGATGGCAATGATGAAATATCGTCTATTCATATTGATCAACCTTCCTTTAGTGGATTGTTCCAATCTTATCAAAAACCAGTTGGATTGAAACCATCCACAGGGATCGTTCAACCAATACCGGGGGATGGTTGTAGTATTATCCTGGTGTCCAATATGAGATCAGCCTTCCCTCGTCCAGGGGAGGCTGATTAGGTTCAAGAGATTATCAATTATGATTCAGTAAGTACTCTGACACGCTTGCCATCTTTAATTTCCTTCAACTCAGAAGCATCAGAGAGGATTTGGCCAATGATATTGACCGGGCTGTAGGCGCGTGGTTTTTCATCGGTGCTCACCGGGGTGGGGCCGAAGAAAATGCAAAAGGCTCGCCCGACCGGCCAATAACCCAATTCGCCCACGGCGACAATCTCGCGGGCGTCAGGTTCTTGAGGCATATCTACCGGGATTTCGAAGTAGATTTCCTCGCCCCAGGTGTTAACCCAGCCTTCGATCGGCAGCGCATCCCAGATCGCGCCCGCGGTGGGGCTTTCATTGAGCTGCGCCTGGATGGTGAGCTCGTCGAATTTGATGGTGATCTTTTTCATTTGGATTCCCCTTCAGTGCCAGATGGATCAGGTGCTTTCAATTAGGATCTCGGTGCAGATTACTGAGAGTGATTCTATCATTTATAAAATCAAGGCTGAAAATTAATCACTCAAGGAGTCATCAGAACGATAAATTGGAAGAGTTGATTTTCTCAGCAATTTACGGTATCTGATTATGGGGGTTTAACAATTGAGAAATTAAGGTAGGAAGGCGATCGGAAGATCGCCGAGTTGTTCAATCTTTGGACAGCTCACCACTCAACAAGGCATATCCAAGAATCCCCTGGTTGACTGTTTCCGCAGTGAGCTGGGCTAATCGGCCGGCCTCGTTCATATCGATCCAATCGGGGAGTTCAAGTTTATTGAGGTTGGTCATGAGCTCGGCGACGAGTAGCTTGCCCCTGATTTCATGAATGAGTTCTGCCAGCGCCTTGTCATGGACCTCCACCTGGTTCACCGAGAAGCCAGCCTCCTCCAGGAGAGAGGTGTAGGTCTCGATTGGTTGGGCATCCGCGATGCATGCCACCCAGGCCAACAAGGAGTCAAGTTCAGCAGGGAGTGGACCGGAACGGGTTAAGTCGCTAAGACCGATTTTTCCACCTGGGCGCAATACACGGGTGAATTGCTTGGCAGCTTCAGGTTTGCTCGGGAAAGTGCAGAAAGCACATTCACAGATTATCGCCTCAAACTCGTCTTTGTCAAAGGGCAGCCTCTCAGCATCACCCACTTTAAATTGGACTAAACCGGCCAGGCCAGCCTCGGCAGCATTGGTGTTAGCTCGAGCTACGTTTTGTTCGGAAAAATCAACCCCCACGACTTGGCAGCCGAAATTTTGGGCCAGGAAGATGGCACTCGTGCCCACTCCGGAGGCCACATCCAGAACTCGATCACCAGGCTTCAGTCCGAGTAATTCTCCCATGCGCTTCGTGAGCTCCAGTTTGCCTGGATGGTAAGAATCTCCCAGCAGTAGCGCCGCCCAATCACTATCATAGAGCGCTACGCAGCAGGCTTTGATCGTTTCTTTTGGTTGCAGTTCAGCTGGCTGTAAATATGCTGTCTGATCCATGGTTATTTTCCATTGCGGCGATGGTTTTGGACGATATGCGGGTAAGGAGCATCAAAGTTGAACTTGAGTGGCTTGGGTGTATAAGTATTACCATTGGCCTGAATGCGTGACTTCTGCCGGTCGACCAGCTGGGCGCGAGCCTGCTCCCGGTATCCAACGGTATTGTATGCGCAGAATGGAATTTGATGACCATCTGGGAGCAGAATTTCTTTGCAGCACTTCATCAAGTTCTTCTGGTTGAAGGTCCATACGTCCATGAAATCCTGGAACATGATCATGAACATGTGATCAGCGATTTCCATCAGGTCGATCCCCGCTCCAGGGATGCCGCAGGCAGCGCAGGTGAGCAGAAAGTTGCGGCTGGCTTTTTCCATCCCCGGCACCGAAGCGGAAGACCACAGCCCTTCCAGCACCTTGCGCAAACCGACATTCAGATCGGGGACCACCCGGTTGCTGAAATAATCCAGGTAGTTATCCATGTTCAGCAAGCGCGGCAAGGGCAGAACGGTTCCATCCTTGTCAATGTAAGCATAAGTCACCGAATTGCAGGTGGGAAAGCAGCAGGGGACGGGGGTGAAATCGGATTTCAGGAACAGACCCTCCGTCTGCGCTTCGACGCTCTCGATTAGATCGGGGATAGTAATCCGCTGCATGGGATCGTGCTCGATATACCGTCCGGTATGGAAGGCGGGTTGGAAGTTCACCCCATAAACGGCCGGATGATCCAGACCAAACTTGATGATCTCTCCCACTTCGTGTTCGTTAACCCCGCGTTCAATTGCCGGCACCAGCACAACCATGCTGCCGATCTCCGCCAGGCGGTCTAGGGCACGCAGCTTAACCGGCAACAGATCCGGTTCCCCGCGGATAATGCGATAGGTCTCCGATTCAAAACCGTCAAATTGGAAGTAAATGAAGGGCTTCAACTCGGCCAACTCGGCCAGGAATTGATCATCCTCGGCAATACGCTTGCCGTTGGTGTTCAACATGACATTGGAGATGTTCCGGTCCTGGGCAGCTTTAATCATGGGGATGATCTCCGGATGAATCGACGGTTCACCTCCGGAGAATTGGATCACCTCCGGGTTCCCTTCCGTGGCGACAAAGTGATCCAGGATTTCTTCAACTTCTGATAAGGTCAGGTTGAATCCATGACCTGCATCGGCGAAACACAAGGGACAATCCATATCGCAAGCCGTGTTGACCTCAATAATGCCTACGCAGGCATGCTGCTGGTGATCGGGACAGAGACCGCAATCATGCGGGCAGCCGTTAACCACTTCTGTGGAGTAATGCAGGGGAATCGTGCCCGGTTTATTGTATTTTGCGCTGCTGGTATATGCCTGGGCGTCCCCGTAGATCAACGATTCAAAGGGCCCGTGTTCAGGACAACGCTTGCGCATATAAACTTTCTCATCCCTCAACAGGACCTGGGCATCGATCACCCGCCGGCAGACCGGACAGAGACTGCGGGTCAGCTCGTAAAAAATGTAATCCGCATCTTTCAAACTGGCTTTTGCTTTCTTGGGTAACTGCGCGCTCATCAACGACCTCCTGCCGGGATTGAATGGCAATGATAGATCAGACGCTCTCGCCAGGAAATTTCTTACAAGGCAAGCAATAATCCGCTGATATGAATTGAGAGTGGGAAAAAAAGAAAAAGGAGTGCTTAGATGTGGATCAATTCTGGTGGTTCAGGTAGAAGTACTTGGATCGGCGCCATTGCGAATAACTCCAGCAGGATCATCGCCTTTCAACCATATCAGGCTGATCAAGAAGCCTATGAACATGAATGCAGCGCCAATATAATTTGGATATTCGAGATACAGATCAAACGCAATGCCTCCCAGGAGGGGGCCAGCGATGCGCCCCAGACTTTGTGCGGCATTGCTCAAGCCCATGGTCAAACCCTGTTCCAATACCGTACGCCGGGAAGTCAATGCAGAGACTGCCGGAGTCAGCAAGGCAGTTGCCAGGGTGAACAGCCCGATGGCGAGTAGAAAAATAGCAAATATATCAGCCTGTGAAATAGCCAGGAATCCTGCCGCGGTGGCGACCAGAGTTCCCTGGATAACGACTACCTCACCCCAGCGCCTGGTGAGCGGTCCGACCAGCAAGCCCTGGGATAAGGCGGTCACCAGTCCAAAAACCATCATGATCGCCCCCACAGCTTCTGGGCCAGCGCTATACTTCTCCAGGGCATACAGTCCAAAGATACCAAAGAATGTGGTCAGTCCAAACGAGGCTAGAAATGCCATCAGCAGCAGGCTGCCGATCGAACTCGACAAGGCCCGCCAGATAGTACTAAATTGGAGACGCTTCTTTTCTGAAGTTCGTCGTCGCGCTTCGGCTGGCAGTGATTCAGGCAGCAGTAGCCAGATTAATAATAATGCCAGGAAAGACATTCCCCCAGCAATAAAGAAGGGCAGCGCAAGGTTTCCCCTTCCCAGCAAGCCACCCAAGCCTGGCCCGACGATCGTCCCTACTCCCACCGCGGCACCCAGAATGCCCATTCCCTGGCCACGATCCTCTTCTGGGGTACTATCACCGATGTAAGCCATCGTTGTAGGTGAAGTGGCTGAGGATAGAATTCCTGACAAGATGCGGAATACGAACAACATCCACAGCTGCGTCGCCAGACCGAACAGGATCATCGTGATTCCATAGCCAAAAATGCCGATCATCAGCACCGGCTTCCGCCCGACACGGTCGGAAAAATTCCCCCAAATCGGACCGAAAATCAGGCGCATCACCGCATAGCTGGCAACTAATAAGCCTAGTTCCGTCCCTCCAGCCCCCAGGTTCTCGATATAGAAAGGCATGACCGGGATGACCGTGCCAAATCCCAGCATGACGACTACCAGGGTAAAGGCCAGGATATAGAGATTCTTGCGGTTGCTGGATTGCATGGCTGCTGGAAGCAGGAGCAGCGGTCTTGACCGCTGCTCCTCTTGCTTATTTAAGAATTTTCAAGTAAGGTCACCGTACCTGCGGCGCCATCCACTGCGATTTTCTGTCCACTGTGGATTAGCTTGGTCGCATATCCGGTGCCCAGGATGGCCGGGATGCCGTACTCACGGGCCACAATCGATCCGTGGCTGAGAGGACCTCCTATGTCTGTGACCACCCCAGAGGCCATGGCGAACAATGGAGTCCAGGCAGGGGTTGTGATGCTGGCAACCAGGATGTCACCAGGCTGCATCTGATCGAAATCTTCTGGTCCATGCAGCACACGTGCAGTCGCAGATACCTGCCCTGGGCTGGCACCAATGCCTTTGATAATATTGCCTTCCACTCTGCCTTCTGCACCGGTCAGGACCGCTTCTACGTTAAATCCGAGAAATTTCTTTCCAGGGGGCAGCTGTGGCGGAGGGATAACTTGTTTGCGTGCCTGCCATATATCCTTGCGCTCTTGAACAATGTCAGTCATAATGCTCAATGGCTGATTCTTTTCTAAGGCTGAAACCATCGCTTCAACTTCTATTTCCTCCAGCCAATAGATATCATCTGAGTCGGTGATAGCACCTGCGGCAGCAATCTGGGAGCCTAGTTCGTGCAACAGCTGCCTCAATACCGGGTAGCCCAATCCGATCTCAGCAATCCCATCCTCGCGTAACGGCGCTTGCGATTGTGCCCAGCTGAGTGCTTTCTCGAACCCCCAGCGCTTGATGCCTCTCAGTCGGCCGCGAGCCGTCTGTTCTGCCTGCTCCCTTTTCGTACTGTAAGCTTGCTGGCGCTCATAAGGGCTCTTTCCTTGACCGGTGATGAACATCTTTAACATCTCCAGGATTGGTTCAGGCTCGTCCATGGGCAATGGCTTGGCGAAAT
Organism: Anaerolineales bacterium; assembly: GCA_041558875.1. Lineage (GTDB taxonomy): Bacteria > Chloroflexota > Anaerolineae > Anaerolineales > UBA4823 > PFL25. The sequence goes on along the minus strand of JBFFEL010000019.1, from coordinate 15,141 downwards.
CCATGTCATAAATTGAATAACCAAATTGGTCGAGATATTCACGGAAACGCTGCTGCCATTGATCCCAAATATCCCTTTCGATATTGGGAGGTGCTTCTGCCTGTCCTAAATCAACAACAAGTTTCTCGCTGGGTGTTTCGATCAGATAAGCATTCAGCTCAGCTTGATCCTTGCACCAGTCAGCCAGGTCAAAAAGCGCTTTTTCGCTTTTCAGTGGGATGTTGTCAAACCCCATCAAGAAAGTCGATGCAGAGGGGTCGCCGTTCTGGCGAACCAGTTTCTCATATACATTGGTAAACAATTGTTCGCTACCCGCGGACGGCCCCATCGTGCTGGCCATCAATGTGCCCAGATGCCGGGCGAAAGCTCCCAGCACTTCGTTGACCCCAGACCAAAGTTCTCCTGGGGAAAGATCGTGGAAATTTTTAATTTGCCAGCGATCAGTTACCTCAACATAATATGGATAGCCGACTTCTTGCCAGTAGGAGACACCATCGCGCAACATGCGTGGGAAAGAGGGCACTATGCGGGTCAATAAAACCCACCATTGTCGGGGTGTATAGCTGGCAGTCTGGTATGCATAGCCGTTGATCGTCAACATAACATTCAGTTCGACATCCTGCGGCATCTTGAGGAATTCCCAGGAAAGTATATTTATGCCATCATTGATCGCTGATAACCCCAGCGTGGCAAATAAGGGGGTGAGTGGATCTGGCATCAAGTCGACAATGCTCTGCCGCATGTATTGCCCCTTCGGATTTGGCATTGGCCAATCGGTTGGAGGAGCGACCTGCTCTTCAGGAAGTGATGTGATGGGGCGGGCCTGAACGATGGCCAGTTCTCCATCCGTCAGAGTCCATTCAATATCCATCGGCATCTTGTAGAGCGATTCGATCCTGACTCCCAAATCCATCAACTTCTGCGTATCTTCCTTGCTGAGGGCTGGCACCGTGCGTAAGGTTTCTGGTACAGCTTTTTCTTCCGTGGCGCCATTCACACGAACAGTCATCACCTGTTTATCGGCCACTTCATATGACACCACATCACCAGTCTCTTTGTTCACTGTGATCGTATCAGGCGTGACCTTCCCACCCACGATGGCTTCACCCAAGCCCCAGGCGGCATTGATCAGCGCCTGGTTGCGTTGGCCGGTAATCGAGTTGGCGGTGAAGAGAATACCAGCAACTTCCGCAGGAACCAGCAGCTGCACTACCACGGCCAGAGCCACCCCTTCTGATGAAATCCCTTGCTGGAGACGGTAGCTGATTGCGCGAGCAGTCCACAGGCTTGCCCAGCATTTCTTGGTCGCTTCCAATAATTGCCCCGCACCACATACGTTTAGGTAGGATTCTTGCTGCCCGGCAAACGAAGCCTCGGGCAGGTCTTCAGCTGTAGCCGAGGAGCGAACTGCCACGGCAGGATCTTTGCCTGGGAAGTCACCATAAGCTTCGACGATGTCTGCAGAAATCTCTGGGGGAATCTGTGCCTGGGTGATGGATGCAATAATCCGGCGCGAAGCGCTCTCCAGGGTGGAGGGTTTTTCCACATCTACCTGGCTTATTGCTTCCTGGATGATCGGTTCCAAATCGTTTTTTATGATGAACTGCCGGTAGGCCTCTGTGGTGATGTGAAATCCATCAGGAATGGGCAATCCGGCGTTGATCATCCGGGTGAGAGAGGCCCCTTTGCCGCCCACTGTCTCTAATGAAGCCGTGGAGTTGGATAAAGTTAATGTGTATTTTTGGGTCATGGTTGACTCCTTCTATCAATCATACTCAATCTTTTAATTTAATTACAGAAATGATGCTCAGATTCAAGTCCCATAGTTTATTCAGTATGCCGCGTAATTTTGGTTGGTCAGCAATCTCTCCGGAAAGGATGGTGATATCGGAATTGGCTGGTGAGATAACTGCCATGTTGTCTAACCACTGGGACCAATTACTATTTAGGTTACCTTGGATGGTTATTTGGTAATGGTTTACTGCTTGACAATTTTCGTTTTCTTCCATGCAGTCAATTCCCGTCATGGTGTTAATATATACCTGGGGTGGGTGAGTTGTCATCACATAAATTAGTGATTAATCAAAATCACCCACCTTTTAGGTGGGTTTGTTGAATGTGGTCTGCGAAAAGGAAATTAGAGCAGATCTAATTCTTTTGCCCGGGCGATGGCTTCATAGCGGCTATGGGCATCTAGTTTTGCATAAATGCTTTTCATATGACTGCGCAGCGTGTTTACCGAAATGGAAAGTTCGGTTGCCATTTCAGTGCTTGACAGACTGGATGGCAGCAGCCGCAAGACCTCCAATTCCCTGTCGCTGATCGGTTCGGCTATTTCCTTTGGTTTGGCGCCGGGTCTAACCAACAGCTTTTCCTGTTTCGATGTGTCTGCTTTGAGCAGCTGGTCGATATAGGCCTGCAGCCTGGGTTCTTCAATGGCTTGCTGAGCATTCTCAAGTAAATCAATAACCTGATCGCCGTGATCGAGGAAAACGCGCATAAATCTATCCGGTTCAGCCAGTTCCAGAGCAACAGTTAAGCAATTCATCGCCGCGTCTGTCGATTGTGCTTTCCAGTAAGCAATTGCTCGTAATATCTCGACATCGATCTCCAAGAATACCCGCTTGGCTTTTTTTGCTTCCACAATTATCTGCTCCGACAACTGGATCGCTTTGGAGTATTTTCCTTCGGCGATCAACAAACGGACTATGATGGCGTTCTCATATTTCCAGAGACGCGCTTGGAGGAGATCTTCGACCTTGGGACCTTCACTTGGCGATTTGCTCTCCCTTCTTGATATGTTCTCAACCCATTCATAAACTGCACCAAAATTTCCATAATATACGTTTCGTCGGGCAGCGAACATCTCCACAATGAAATCATCAACTTCGCTGGCGTCAAACTGGTAGGCGAGCTCTTGCACCTGGGAGAAGAGCTCATCTGCTTCATTTCGTTTACCTTGAGAGTCTTTTAACATCACCAGGTTTAAATACCCTTCAAAGGCGCCTAAAATGCTCCAGTGTCTGGTGAGTGAAATGCCTTGGGTAAGTTGAGCCTCTGCAGTTTTATAGTCGTTCCATTCTCGGGAAAGATCTCCCAAACCGATCAAAGCTTTTCCGGCAACAGGCAGCAGCTGACCCTGTTCGTCGGTGGCAAGTTCAAGGGCCTGTTGGTAAAAATTTTTGGCCTGGTGCAGGTTGCCATACTTCTGGTTTTCATCGCCCAGTTCACACAATACCAGGGTGGCGATCATCACGTTGCCGGTTCTTTGACTATCCCGGGCAGTTTTCTCAAGCAGCTGAATTCCCTGTGTAGTTTCGCCTCTCGCCAGATACGTGCTGGCCAGGATGAAATTTGCCAGACTGCGCAACAGCCGATCTTCTTCCGGCAGCTGATCCAGTGCCTGCCGGGCTAAAGATTCAGCCTGGTTGACTTCCCCGTCGTAAATTGCCAGGAAAGAATGCAGTGGGAGAGATCTCGCAGAATGGTCTTGGAGCTGCCCTGATTGCTCCATTTGGGTTTCTAACAGCTCAAAAGGAGCGCCACTCCAAAGTAGTGCCCATGAATAATATACGCTTAATGCCGGGTGATCGCGAAGTTCGTCTTCAGGCAGCTTCTTTAACCAATTTAAAAAGGTCATCACCTGGCTCTGCATGAAGGTGGCTTCAGCTGCACCCTCGATCAATTGCGCAGCGCGACCAGGATCATCCGCCAGGAAAGCATGGTCAATAGCCTGATTCGGTGCATCTGCATTTTCGTACCATTGGCTTGCCCGTTGATGCAGGTCTGGTTTGATTTCAGGATAGAGCTGCCCCAACCGTCCTTTGAGCAAGTCCGAAAACAGGCGATGGTAGCGATACCATTTACGCTGGTTGTCAAGAGGAACAATAAACAGGTTCTTGTGTTCCAGTTCCTCCAAGATCAGTTGACTGGAGACAGGGTGGATCAATCCCTCAATAACAGCATCGCAAAGTGGACCGCTCAGCTGGTCGAGGATAGAGGTATACAACAGGAACCTCTGTATTGATTCTGGTTGGCTCTGCAGCACCTCTTCCAATAAGTAATCGAGAATATAGCGGTGGCTGCCGGTGAATTCCAGGATGAAGGCAGATTTATCCTGTTGCTCCTCGAGGGAGGCGGAGGCCATCTGCAATCCTGCTGCCCATCCTTCGGTGCGGCTTGTCAGGGCAGCAATATCCTCTGCAGAAAGCTCAATAGAGGGATTGGCGCTAAAAAAATCTGCAGCTTCCTGCCTGTTGAAGCGGAGATCGTTTTGGCGCAATTCTGTCACCTGACCACGGCCGCGCAGGAGTGCGATCGGCAGTGGAGGATCCGCACGAGAGGATATTGCAATGTGTACGTGAGCGGGTGAATTTTCCACCAAAAAGGTCACAGCATTGTGAACGGTTTGGTTGTGGATGGTGTGATAATCGTCCAATACAACTAAAACAGTCCCGGGAATCTCATCCAGTGAATTTACGACTGGAGCGAGGGCAGAATGTGGGCTTTCGAGTTGGGCAGGATCGAACTCTGCATCCCTGATGCCAGGCTGAATTCTGCGTAATGCTGTGAGGAGATAACTCATGAAACGAGCCGGATCATTATCCCCTTCATCCAAAGAGAGCCAGGTTGCAGAAAACCTTGATCTGCGGATCCATTCCCCAAGCAAGGTTGTCTTACCATACCCAGCCGGCGCAGAAATCAACGTGAGGCGGTTTCCCCCCTGAAGACCTTCATCCAGTCTGGTTAATAAACGCCGACGAATGACCTGGTTAGGTAGAGCAGCAGGGATATAGAATTTGGTCGCCAACAGGGTGTCGGACACAATCAGCTCCTCGATAGACCAGTTCCAAGGCTGATTATACTTGACCCGCAGTGCTGGAAGCGGACAAACACTGGTGGGTGTAGATAAGAGATGTGTCCACTCTACTCGACTAGCGAGTGGGAAAGCGTTCTATGAAGAATGTATTCCCCGTTAGAGTTTCCAAGAGAATTCTTTATGCTGGATGAGCAATGGCTCTGGTAATGGTCAATCGGCCGATTTTTCGCTCACCTTGGAGCCGTACATCTCTGCAAACACCCTGGTGAACATCGCCCCAAACAGGAACACCTGGGCGATGGTGTAGATGCCGATCAACAAGACGGCAAATGCTCCAGCAGCTTCGAAGGCAGAACCAACGTTACCCAGGCTCAAATATGCCCCGAAGATAACTGCGGCCAGTATGACCAGCACCGCGGTGACAAAAGCCCCGATCCAGACATCACGCCAGGAGATTTCCGTTTCAGGAAGGATTTTGTAGATCAAAGCAAATGCCAGCGTAGCGATTCCTAAGAAAGCTAAAGCCGAAATGACTGGCATGTTTGAGGATAGGTCAAATAAGGAGCCAAACCAGGTGATGATCACATTTACCAGCGAGGCGAGGATAAATAGTAAGCCGACCCCGATCACCATTAAAAATGAGAACAACCGCTGGCGGATTAATCCGCTCGTCTGGCCGCGTACTGGAGGGGGTACTCCCCAGATTTTATTCAAAGCGAAGATGAGCTGGTAGAACAAGCCAGAGGCTGCTAAGAGTAAGGCTGCGACACTGATCAGAGTCGTAATCACTGATGATCCGGTGGTTGTCTCAGCGATTGCGTTTACAGAATCCTGGATGAAGAGGGTGACCTCAGGACCCAATAAGTTCTCCATGCGGGTGAAGAACTGCTCGGTGGAAAATTGATCGATGAAGAAACCTGCCACCCAAAAAGCGATGAAGATCACTGGAGCGAAGGCGAACATGCCGTAATAAGCCAGGGCTGCTGCCAGCTGGCCGGGTCGTTCGGTTGCCCAGATTCGATATAGCTCCTTGGCGAACTCTATAATGCTGGGTCTGGTTTTCATTTATTGTCCTAGCGCTATTAATATTGTAAATATGTATGATACCAGCTTGTCATAATAAGTCGGTGATCACGTGGTGGAAAATGAAACAAGCCCGTCATATTCAATCGACGGGCTTGTTCCTAATCAATTAAAACTTTTTCTGGGCTACATCCCAAGACGATCACGATTGCCCCAGCCACCGCCACCATAGGAGGCGATGTCTGCCAAGACAGCCAGGATCATAAACAGCCATTCCCAAAAGTTTCCGGTCCAGGGGACAAGGATGACATACATCAATGTCGTCCAGGGAAGAAAGATGATACCCAGGATGGGCCAGATAATTGAGCTGAAGGCGAGATTCCACTTTGCTGGCCAGAAGAGCCACCAGACGATGGCTGCAAATCTAGGTCCCAAGAGGACCAATACGGTAAGAAAACAACACATAGCAATTCTCCTCGATGATGATAGTGTTCCATGTAACCTGCAATCCAATGGAATTCGAGTGTAGCCTTGGCCAATTTCATGGCCATCGGGTTTGGTGAGGGTTGCATCTGATTCCTGGAGTAGAGCCATCCCCAGATTTGCAGCACTCTGAGCCCTCTAACCGAAGGTTAAATCATTATAGCATGATTACAAAAGATTTTGCATTAGAACGGGGAATAAGGGTGAATTCATAAACAATTCACCCCTCAATTTTTCAAGATGAGATCATAATATCTTGAAAAATTGTCGTTTCCACAACCCAACTATGAAGGAGGTAAAAACTTTTGTGGGATCAGCTCTTTGTTGGATCACCTTTGGTCAGGTTCAATTTTATTGCCTGTTGGACGTAATCTTTGAAGGCTCCCTCTTTTATGTCATCCAAATTGACGAGCTGGATATGCCGCATTTTCTCACCACTACCAACCAGCAAGTCATACGAGTCCTGGATATCAACTCCACGCCAGAAGCCGAAGTTTACGGAATTCTTGAAGGCTTTGATATATGCAAAAGGACCATTTATTTCATACACCGGCTGTGCCCATTTGATCGATTCATCCGCCTCGGGTGCAGCCTCTAAAATGATCTCGCGCACCTTCGCAACGATCTCGGCCTGGGTGTCGTTTAGCTTGGCGATGTAATTATCAACAGTTTTTTCTGCCATTAATTACTCCTTTCATTCATATTTTTAATCTCAAGCTTTCTTGCCAATCCCCATGACATGGGTGCTCACACCCCAAAGGGTGGGCTCAGCCTCGGTCAGGCGGGTGATCCTCAAAAGCCTCTCCCGGAGCTCTGGTTTACCCAATTGTTGGGGAAAATCCTGCATAATTCTTACGGGACCTTCGATCGCCAGCAAGGCTTCGAATCTAAATCCAGCTCCAGTAATTTCATCTTCTAATTCTTGGGGATGGTGAAAGAAAGCCGTGGTGAAGTATTCTGGGTTGTCCGTTGGGTTGCGATGCTGGCCATAGCGCAAATCCTGCTCATAGATCGGAGCGAATTCAGGATCATTAACCAGTCCTTCCTGCAGGGCACCGATCATGGATGCGAAGCGGTTGATCGCAGCTGCCAGGATAACCCCGCCGGGGCGCAGGACGCGATGAGCCTCTCTTAATGCAAGGATGCGGTCGTTTCTTTCCGTGAGGTGGTAGAGAGGCCCGAGGAGAAGGACTCCATCAGCTGAGCTGTCTGGGTGATCAAGGTGACGGGCATCTCCTAACTTGATGCTGGCCAACGGCTGACCACCCATCTGCTGAGCAACTTCTTGCGCCTGGGTGATATGCCGTGATGTCCCATCTACCAGGTGGACCTGATATCCCCGCTCAGCAAGCCAAAATGCATAAACCCCAGCACCACCACCGATATCAAGGATTACAGCAGGTGACGAGGGTAGATATCTGCGCAACAATTCCTGGGTGCGAATTTTTTCTATCTGGCTTTCGGCGCGCTCGAGACGCCCTGCTTCTTCGACCAGCTCGTAATGTTCAACAATCTCAATGGGCAATAGTGGTTCTTCAGTCTGGTTGGTGTTCATTTAGCCTCCTTGATTTCTGGATCGATCTGTGCCATTGCTCTGAATTCGGACATGTCAACCATTCTTTGATGATGACGGGAGTCCTCCGCGGCAAAAGCCATCAGATGGCTTTCCAGCGATTCCCTGGCACGGTTTCTTGGTTTGTCTTCCTTTTTCATCCGGCTGACAAAATCGGCCATGATGCCAAAATCACCTCCACCGTGCCCGGATTGTTCAATTGTGTTTGGGAATTCGATCAGCTCAACCTGCATCGAGCGATGATCGTGTATTTCAATGTATGAGCGATTGAGGCTGAATTTTGCCAACAGGGAAGCTTGTGAACCATCAATACGCAGCGTTCTGCCTTCTTCCTGGGAATGACCGTGCATGGTCAAGGTGCCGGTGATGCCACTCTCGAAATCCATGGCGACCACCTGGTGATCGACGACATCATTGTCGCAGTAGTATACACAGCGGCCATAAGGACCTTCTTGCAATGCTTGCAATAATGAAGCCTCATTGGCTGGATCATCAGAGATGACCGAGCGTGGCCAACCCTGGTACTCGGTAAGCTCTCGCAAAGGGGGGATCATCTTGGCAAGAGCCTTGGTTAGTCCTTGGTTTTTCATTGATTGGCTGCCAGCGATGCTGAATATCGGGTTGGTGGATTGACTGAGAGCATACTTGAGCGGAGTCATATCAATATATATTGATGGTGCGAAAAAGGGGCAGGTGTCTTCCACAGGGCAGCCATCTGTACAGCGTTGTGGTGCTCCTGCTGGTGCATTCTCGGATCTGAAGTGGCTCAGTGAGCCATACGAACTGATGTTGACCGCAGGCTCGCCGATGAACCACACCAGCAGATCGAGATCATGACAACACTTGGCCAGCATCATGGGGGAGGATAATTCCAGCTGGCGCCAATTTCCACGCACATAGCTGTGTGCCATGTGCCAGGAGGAGACATTCTCGCGATGGGAGAAGGTGATGATCTGGCCCAACTTCCCATCTTTCAGGATCTGCTTGACTCTTTGGAAGAAGTCGGTATAGCGCAGCACGTGACAGATCTGCAGGTAGCGCCCCTGCTCCTCAGCCGCTTTGACGATCCTGATCGAATCATCGAGTGAGTGAGCGATCGGTTTCTCCAATAGCATGTCGTAACCAGCCTGGAAGGCAGCGATGCTCGATTCCGCGTGCATTTGGTCCTGAGTGCAGTTGACCACAACATCCGCGATCTTGCTGCCCACGAGGGCATCCTCCCAGGATTCGAAGCACAGATCTGCTGGAATAGCGTGTTTTCGGGCAAAATTTTCACGCCTCACTTGGTTCGGCTCAGCCACCGCGACAAAATTGATCTGATCTGGATTGGCCAGGGCATAAGGTCCGTAGGCACCTTCACCCCGGGCTCCTGCGCCAAACAGCAAGGCTGTGAGAGTTTCAGTCATCGCATCTCCGGGCTGGAAACTTCTCATTCATAAGTTGGCTATGATTATACTTTCTTCAGTTGCGGCAATCGTTCCAGTTGGTTTTCCCATCTTCCAGCACATGCTTATGCAACTGGTTCTAAGATAAAAATCGGAATTTCCCGCCCGCCGGTGCGCTGTTCATAGGATTGATATCCAGGGTAGTAGTGAACTGCCAGCTGCCAGCAATCCTGACGCTCCTTTCCATCCGCCAGGCGGGCGATGTACTTGCGGGACTGCCCTTCCTGGCTCACGATAACTTCTGGATTGGCACGCAGATTGTAGTACCAGGCTGGATACCTGGGATTGCCAAACCAGGTAGCGATCAGAATGATGTTGTCTCCATCAGGGAGCCCCCCCAACGGAATAGTTCTGGTTTTTCCGCTTCTCGCCCCAGTGGTGGATACCACCACCACTGGCAGACCAGACAACATAGTTGAAAGGTTTTTTCTACCCTGGGTCATTTCCAGGACTGCAGAGTCAATTTGGTGCAAGTACTTTGGGAGGAATCTCGAAGAAATCGCCTCGATCATCGCCAGTCGTTGGATGATCCTTTTCCATCCGGGAATCTTGGGAAAATCCATAACTTGATGATTCTAACTGGCGTTGTGTCAAAATGCAACAATGCAATGTGAATCTAATCCTGCTGATTCAATTCCTACCAGCCTGCCATTCTGCTATAAGTATTCGAGAGGAAATTTTCCCTCTAAAAGAACCAGATCACCAATATTCCCAGCAAAGCGATATATATCAGCGGGTAAACCCAATCCAGGATATTATCGATCCGCTCGACAGTATCGACTTTATCATTCATCTCCAGGCGCCGCAGCCAGACGTTGTAAACAATGACCAGGGCATTGATGATGAACATGATCGCCATCACTGCGTCTAAGAAGGTCAGATAGCCTAAGCGGGGGTAGTTATCCGCAAGGCTGAAGCTGAAGGCGATAAAAAGCAGCAGGTTGGCGCTGGCCACTTCGATGCGGTGAGTGTAGTTCTTTAGGAAGAAAGTCACCCAGGAGATTAAAATGATTAGCAGAATAGGTACGAAGATGCGGAAAATGTAGTAGCTAAGATGGCGAGGTGCTTCAAAACTGAACATGTAGCTGGAGACAATACCTTTACTGGTGGAGGTGGAGGAAATCTCAACCGATAAATCCTGCAAGATGAATTCGTCTTCCCCGGTGGTGCTGCTGACCGCGCTGATCTCTTCCAGGTTGAAAAATCGAAAAAATTCTTCTGGAAAAACTGAGTCGATATAAATCACAAATTGCTGAGTGTCGAAAGGAAACTGGCGGAAATCAAAATCTACCTGGAAATCAGTCGTGAAGCGCTCGAAATAGGTAACATGGCCGTCGTGGAATTGGACAATGCTTTGGTTTTGGATCCACCGAGGGCCCTGCTGGTTGCGAAATGTAAAATCTGGCCAGCGATTGTCGATCTCGGCTAAGAATTGGTCGATGTTGTAATCATTGAAAACTTTAAAATCACATTGACAGCTTTCGGGAGCAAAAGCCAGGGCGGGATCGGTCCATTCCATTTGAAAGCTGCCCACCACGGTGAAAAATTCAGATTGCTGGTCAACGTTGATAATCTGCTCAAGGATCAAGCCTGCTCCCACAGGAATGGGATCACGAGCGACTGCTCGTCCTTGTGGTTGAGCCTGCCCGGATAAAACTTCTGGGGCATTGACCCCTAACAGCAAGTGGTAATCTCCATAGGTTAATTCGGAGTCTTCACAGCAGCTGGCGATTTCGAGCAAGTAATTGTTGCTTTCACCCTGGAATGTGTACTCCAAGCTGGCGAGCGTATTGTTTCCTTCTAGATTGCTGCTGCGAATGGGCTTGTTTATAAAATTTACCAGTAGAAGTGTTGGCACAAGATCCCCAGATGTGGGTTGGAGATATGCATAGAGCGTATCGTCTTCCTTAAATCCGTACAGCTCTACAAAAGTGGATGGTTTTTCTGGGCTTAGCGATCCGGTGATTTCCTGAATGCCGATACCGGGTGGTGTAGCACTCACATCAAGGATGGCGATCGTGTCGCCAGTGGTTTCTGCTTCGCCTTCCAATATTTCAGGTGAATTTAATCCAGCGAGAATCCGATATTCACCGAAAGTGTGTGTTCCAGAAATAGATAACACTCCGCCGATCACCAAGCGATAATCTCCGTCTTCCGGAACGATAAAAGTCAGCGCGGCGGACAACCCCCCACCGCTATCGTCATCCCAGGCCAAGGCATGTTGATCTCGCACCTCATCCAACACCTCCAATGGATCTAAATCTTCCTGAGCCGCTCGATCCATCGCCGATTCAACATCTGCCTCCAACATATTGGGATCAAATGCTGTGTCCGTGATGAAAATGATTGGATCTAAGTTGCCCGAAATCGTGGAAGCATGAAAGTACAAATGCTGACCCTTGAGCAGGGAGGGCAAATCATAGATGATGATCTCACCGGGCTCGATCATGCCGGTCAGCTCCTGAACTTCCCCACCTTGCTGTGCAGAAGCTGGAGCGGCGCTGAAGGCCAAGATGCCAAAAACAAGGATGGTTAGGAGCAATCCTATCGTACGATTCATTTGTGATTTGTGTTTTTGGGAAAATAAATTAGACAATTGATGAACGCCTGAATGCTGGATTGAGCAGGAAGGAATAAGGGTGATTTTTCCCGGGTTACATGCTCTCTTCGCCTTCGCGCTTGGGCTGCCAGGGCCAGCGACCCTCGATCTCGACCACCAGCGCCCAGCTGAGAAAGGTACGGATCAGGACCAGTAAACCTAAGACTGTAACACTTTGCAGGGTAGCTTCCAGAGCTACCGTGCGGATGATATCCGCAGCCACCAGAATTTCCAAGCCCAGTAACAATGCTCTTCCCAGGCGAAACTTGAGCTTCTGGTATAGTCCCTCCTTATCCGGATCAAGGATAGAGTGATAAAGGTAGTGAAACAAGGAATAGAGGATCGCCCCGATGATGATTGCCACAGCGATCACCTCGATTGCAAGGGCAGCCAGTTCAATCCATTCTAAGATAGTTTCGCTGCCAGCGGTGCTGGCAATCAATTCACGAAGCAATTGGGCGATCCTCCATTACCTGTACGTAATTTAAATCCTCATAACCAATCAGCAAGATGGGCTAAAGCCCACAAGGCTGGACAGGTTCAACTATTATAAATTAGGATGAGCAGTAATTGCTTTCAACCCATGCAATTACTGCTCAAAGTTTATCCGCTGTCAGGGTAATGGTGGTGCCGGTATTACAGGGACATCCTCACCGCCAGTCACCTCGACGAAATCTGCACTTACCCAACCCTGACTATCAGGAGATAGATCGGGCGGAACAATCACCACCCACCAGAGCCCATCTTCACTGATGCCAACCACCTCCCCGGTGGCTCCTGCAGGGGCAATGCCGTAGCTGGGATAATCGGTGCTCGGTCCACTGCGCACATTGACCGGCTGAAGCACGGTCGCGGTTGGCATATCTGTTCCAGGAGGTGGGAACTCGACGTCGCCTAAGGGTGGGGTTGGTATCACCGGAACGTTCTCAGCATTAGTGACCTCAACAAATTCACCCTTCACCCATCCCCTGCCATCCGGCGCGTATTCGATCGACACTTTGACCACCCACCACTCATCATCTTCGCTAATGCCGATCACTTCGCCGGTTGTGCCGATTGAGACGACACCATAACTCGGGTATTGGGCACCAGGGCCGCTGCGCACGTTGATCGGTTCGATGGCGGTCGCGGTTGGTACACCTTCACCCGGCCCTGGAACGCTGAATCCGGGCCCAAGGTTGGTGAAGCGCATCATTCCAGCTGGATCGACCTGGTTGAGCGCCAGCTGTTCCTGGGTAAGTTCATACGAACCTGTTCCAACCAATGTGTCCAGGAATAGCGTTGAGAGAGACTCTGGACCACAGACGGCTGTGGTCAGAACATCCAGCTCTATGGTCATGTTGCTGCCATCGATGGTGTAGCTGCCGAAGCCAGAATTGCAGTCTGCCAACACTTGCAAGCCGCCATCCGGCTGGAAGACCAAGGTGTAGCTCTCCGGATTTGGAATGATGGATTGCGAGGCGGGTTCGGTCTCAGTTAATTCTGACCAACCCCAGAGGACTCCGGTTAAACTGGTGCCAGCCTGGGCTGGTGGTACATAAGCCAGCGAGCCGATCACCGCGTCCAGAACGTTTAGGTCTGGGTCCCAATCGGAGGCAATCAGGTTGTTTAATGCTTCTACTTTCTCGTCGAGATAGGCATTTGAATCAGCATCCACACTCTCCAGCTCATCTTCTGACACGTCCTCCGCAGTGTCCGGCAACAGGTCGGTCCTCACAGGGTAGAAGAAGCTGATCAGGCAGCTGTTGTCTTCATTGAAACCCTGGAAGATGTAATACAACCCTTCGTTGATCACCGGATTGGGGTCCTGGTTGAACCTACCAACAAAGCGCATGCCCTCGAACCAATCAAACTGCAGGTATTCACCCTGCACAGCCAGGTCGTTCACACCGGTCACTTCCTCGAAGGGTAGGACCGGCAGCCCAGAAGTGGGGAAGGGCTCAGGCTGTTCGGCGATCATCTCCTGCAGCTGTTCTATGCGAAGAGAGACACTGTCATCACCTGCCTGATTCCACAACTGTTCGTATTCATCAACCGGGAGAATATAGATGATCGGATCTCCAGGTACTCTGTCCTGCGGATTTACGACACCGAAATTGACCTGGATGTGCTGGGGGAGGCCAACTGCTCCAGGAGGTACGCTGTTGTCATAGGGGGTCCCGGGGACGCTATTCGCCTGCCAGAAATAAGGTAGGCCCTGTGTATCTATGCGAATGTAGGCCGGTTCAACTACGGGGCAGGCGACCACCGGTTCGGGTTCAACAGCGCGGAAGTAATCCATTGGACCGCCATCTGGACGGATCAGAACCAAGACTTCCCCGTCTTCTTCGAATCGATATACGCGGGCTTCAGCAATCAATTCAAGCATATCCTGGTAGCGCGAATCCGGGCCGCACTCGGCCAATGTCATTGGGCCGGCGGACATCTCTATCTGGCCAGTCTCGGTGGCAGTATAGCTGCCGCTGCCCAGGTTGCAATCAGCCTGGTAGTTGTAGGTCTCATCAGTATTAAATGTCAGGGTGTAGCTGGTGGGATCTTCGATTCGTTCTTCCAGGTTGGTCTCGGGGATAAAGTGCCGCTCCCAGGCCCACAGCGTATCCTGCAGGTCGGCCGGGTCGACGAGTTCAACCTCAGAGGTGCCTCCATCCAGGAAGCTCATGGTGAAGTTCTCGCCAGCGAGCTGTAAATCTCTTGACAGCATGCCAAAGGAGTTTACCCGGTCCAGGAAGGCGAGGTACTGCTGGTCCAGCGAGTCTTCCCCGCAAGCTGCCATTGTGGATGGACCCAGGGTGATGATCAGCGCGCTGCCCTGTTGGGTGTAGGTCGCCCCAACCTGGTTGCAGTCGGCCTTGATTTCAGCACTACCATCCTCGCGCAAAGTCAGGGTGTAGTTTTCTGGATCAGGCACAACGGATTGGCTGGCTGGCTCTGTCTCAACCACTTCTTTCCACTGCCAGGTGGCATCAAGAATGCTATCCAAGGAAGTCTCCTGGATCACCTCTTCTGGCGTGGCTTCAACTGTTGGAGTAGGTTCTTCTGTGGGAGTCTCGGCCGCACTGCCACAAGCGGCTAGAATTACCCCCATGAAAAGCGCACATATGATGTAAAGGTATGTCTTCATTTGTCTGCCCTCCTGAAAACAGTCCGGCATATCGATGAAACCTGTTGTTAATCATAACATGGGCCCGGCAGGTGAGTA
>JBFFEL010000018.1:0-45312 GCA_041558875.1 Anaerolineales bacterium | reverse complement strand
GGGTCAAAGTCAAGATAGTTTGACATAATATTCGGGTTGAAATGAAATGATCTTCCATAATGATTTGAGGTGGAGATAGGTTTCCTGTCATTGTTCAGGGATTCTGTCACCCTAATTGTTCAACAGAAATGTCACCTTGACCAAGATTATTGCCACAGTATAATCGGGAATGACCGCAAGGAAGGCGAGTTGGGATTGCATCTGCTCATCCCACTCGTCTTTTTCTATGGAAAGTCATCCCAAACGCCTACCTTTCAAAGTTTTGCCATAGCGTCTCCAGGGGTGGTCAGGAGCTGGTTTGTAAGGCACGTAAGTCTTCGGCGAGTGAGCTGCCTTATCTGGCAAAGGCAGAGGCTTGGGAGCTTGCTGACCGGGAGCTGGCTCAAACTTAGCCACTCGCAGAGGCGTGTCTTGGGCAGGTTGAAAAGTGGCCAGACGCTGTCCCTGAAAATGCACTTCTAAGCGTCCATCGAGGTGTTGGTGGAGAGCGACCTTGGCATGAGCATAGCTACGTTGCCTGGGACCAGGTGGAATTTGCAGACGATGACCAGCAAAGGTGATCGTGTTGTCGTTGGTGACGGTGCGGGTGTGTTTGAAGCAGAAGAAGTCATCCACCTGATATTCAGGAGGCCAAGGCACATGAGCTGTTCCCGACTGAGCAGGGGCTACCATAAAGCGTTGATTATGCCGAGGCAGAAAGTTGAGTAGTACTTGGTTGGCCTCTTCCTGGTTGGAGGCTCCTGCTTTGCGTAAGGCTTTCACCAAACGATCCTGGAATGTTTCCCATAGCCGCTCAATACGTCCTTTGGCTTGAGGGCTCTTGGCAGCGATCAATTCGATGCCAAGTTCGTCTAAGAGCCTTCCGAACTGGCTGCGGGGCTGCTCTCCGGCCAACTCCTGCTCCAGGGTGGCCTTGCCTGGGCTCTGAAAAATAGTGTGTTGATCAGCATAGATCGCTGCGGGGATACCCCGGGTCAGGCATATCTCCCGCAAGCCTATAAAGTATCCAGCAGCATCTTCTTCCCGGCGGAAGGTGGCGCCTTGCACTTCGCCTGTTGCATCGTCAATGTAGGCGATCAATGTCAGCCATTGTCCGCGCCCTTCCAGCCAGTCATGGCGACTACCGTCCGTTTGCAAGAGCATTCCGGCCTGCTCTTTGCGTTCTCGCCGCTTTCTGTGGCGGGGTGCACGACGTTTGCGCGGGCTTTTCTGACCCGCTTGGCGTCGAATGCGGCGTACCGTCGAGCGAGATACTATCAGGCCATACTCTTCACACAGTTCTTCGGTGAAGTGACTGTCGTTGTAGTCTTGATACTCCTCCTCGCTAAGTTCAACAATCTTGGCTCTCACCGCATCTTCAATACGGTTGTTCGGCGCTCTTCCCCGATTGCCATGCCCTAGCCCAGGGGCTCCTCGTCGCCGATATTTGACCATCAAGCGCCTCATTTGACGCAGCGATAGCCCCAGTACTTCTGCTCCTTGTACACCCGTCATCTGTCCTTCTTCCACTTGTTGCACCACGTACAATCGTTTGATCTCTTTCATTGTCAATGTCACTTTTCTTTTCATAGGGTGACATTTTCGCTGAACAGTTATTGGGTGTCAATTTCGCTGAACAACAACATTGAGTATTTAATTGCTTGACTTATTCAAAGGCCTGGGTTAGACTCAGTGAAATTAAATCAAGTATAAAATCATGAACCAAACCGACTCTACCCGCTTCTATTTTGCTGCACCCTTTTATTTTGGCTTCCGAAAACCGGATGCCGTTGGCGGTGCTTAAGCGGGAAGAAAAGGATTGACTCTACCCATACAATGCGAGGCCAGCGGCCTCGCATTTTTTGTTTCTTGGAGGTCAACAATATGCCAGTGCGCGGAATCCGCGGTGCGATCGATGTTAGCCAGGACCAACCAGCTGCCATCCTGGAGGCAACCCAGAGGCTTTTGGAGTCCATCCTCGAGGCAAATCCAGGGCTGCGCAGCGAGGATATCGCCTGCGGAATCTTCACCACAACTGAAGATCTCTCCTCCGCATATCCAGCTCAGGCTGCCCGGGAGATGGGCTGGGATGCGGTGCCGCTGCTGTGCAGCCGGGAGATCCCCGTTCCTGGTGGGCTTGCGCGCTGCATCCGGGTGCTCCTCCAGTGGAACACCAACCTCCCCCAGCACGAAATCCGCCATATTTATTTGGGTGCTGCAGCCAGCTTGCGCCCCGACTTGAGCAGCGAGGACCATACATAATATTTCAGATTAAGCAATACCTTCAGGATTAAAACGAGAGGAGGAGCAGTCATGATGATCATCATGCACACAGACGCAACCGAAAAGCAAATCACAACTGTTGTTGAACGCGTCGAAGACAATGGCCTGCGAGCCCATCTTTCCAAAGGTGAAGAACGAACCGTGATTGGTGTCGTTGGGGATGGCCGAGCGATCTTTAAAGACCAATTCCTCCATTTGCCAGGTGTGGATCGGGTGATACCAATCTCACGCCCTTATAAACTGGCTTCCCGGGAATTTATCCCTGAGAATTCGCTCTTCCCCTTGGATGGGGTGAAGGTCGGCGATGACGGTGTTGTGTTGATCGCGGGTCCCTGCTCGGTGGAGGACCGCACCCAGCTACTCGAAACTGCATACGCAGTCCGTGAAGCTGGTGCGCATGCTTTGCGCGGTGGTGCCTTCAAGCCGCGCACTTCACCGTACTCATTCCAGGGGCTTGGGGAAGTGGGACTCGAACTGCTGGCTGAAGCTCGTGAAGCTACTGGCATGCCGGTCGTAACCGAGATCATGGCCCCAGAACAAATTCCCCTGCTGACTCGCTACGCGGATGTGCTCCAGGTCGGTGCCCGAAATATGCAGAATTATGCCCTGTTGAATGCGGTCGGGGAGAGCCAGCATCCTGTTTTGCTTAAAAGGAGCATGATGGCCTCGATTGAAGATCTGCTGATGGCCGCGGAATACATCCTTTCTCACGGCAACCGCCGGGTGATGCTTTGCGAGCGCGGCATTCGCAGTTTTGAGACCGCCACCCGCAACACGACTGATATCAACGCTGTCCCAGTGCTGAAATCGCTGACCCATCTTCCTGTCCTGCTCGATCCAAGTCACAGCACAGGGCATTGGGAATATGTATCTGCCATCGCCCGGGCTGGGATCGCTGCAGGTGCAGACGGCTTGCTTGTGGAGGTTCACAACAACCCCAGCGAGGCGAAATCGGATGGACCTCAATCGCTAAGGCCGGAGCGGTTCGCGGAAATGGTGGGCCAGGTCAGTGCCATTGCGGAGGCAGTTGGCAGATCTTTAGCGCCTGTACCTGTGTCTGAACAAACCGCAGCAGGTGTGGCTGGGAAATGAGCGAGCCTGACTTTCTTTCTTCATCCAAGATCGCCATCATCGGTTTGGGTTTGATGGGCGGCTCTCTGGCCCTGGCCCTGCGTGGTCGCTGCCAAGAGCTGCTGGGCTGCGATATTGATGAGAAGACTTTGACCCTGGCAGAGCAGCTCAATACGTTTGATCGACTTTCGAGAAATCCTGGCGATATTCTGCCAGATTCTGATGTAGTGGTCATGGCTACGCCGTTGAACGCGATCCTGAAGTTGATCGACAAAATGCCGGACCTCCATCCTGGGTCTGCTATCATATTTGACCTTGGCTCGACCAAAACTCTGGTAATGCAGTCATTGGCAGTTTTACCTGGCAGATTTGATCCGCTTGGTGGTCATCCGATGTGTGGAAAGGAGCGGACAGGCCTGCAAAATGCAGATGCTGGATTATTTGAGGGGGCGACTTTTGCTTTCACCGCTCTCGAGAGAACTTCAGACAAGGCTAAATCTTTTGCGAACCAGCTCACAACTGCGATCGGATCGCTGCCTTTTTGGATCGATGCAGATACCCACGATCGGTGGAGCGCCGCAGTCAGCCATCTGCCTTATCTGGTAGCAACCGCACTCACTGCTGCTACACCGTTCGAATCCGCACCGTTAGTGGGGCCAGGCTTTCGCAGCTCCACCCGCATCGCGGCAACTCCCGCGTCTGTTATGCTCGATATCCTGGAAACCAACCGGGAGAACATTCTGGAGAGCCTGAAAAAGTTTCGGGTGGAGATTGACAGATTGGAGTTGCTGCTTGCGGAGGACGAACATGAAATGCTCAATCATCAACTCAAGCAGAGCGCAGACCGGCAGCTATCTTTAGCTGGGGGGATTTCAATGGGAAATATCCAGTGAAACTTGTTGCCGTTCCGGGGAGACCTTTATCCGGCGCTGTGTCGCTGCCCGGAGATAAGTCCATTTCCCACCGGGCGGCATTGTTTGCGGCTCTCGCAGGAGGGGAAAGCCAGATCGACAACTTTCTCGTCGCTGGGGTGACGAAGGTCATGTTGGAAGCGCTGAGCGAATTAGACATCAACTGGAGCCTGCGAGGAACAAGATTGGAAGTAAAAGGGATTGGGATGCAGGGGAACAATCATGTTGATCCGGTGACGCTAAATTGTGGAAATTCGGGCACCACCATGCGCTTGCTTGCGGGAGCCATAGCAACACTTGGCATCTCTGCCGTTTTAGATGGATCGCCAGGATTACGCAGCCGCCCAATGAAGCGCATAGTTGATCCCCTGCGTGCGATGGGCGTATCGATCGAAGCCAGCCCACAAAATGGAGCCCCATTGAGGATCGGTGCTCGCTCTCCTGGCCGGAAACTAAAGCCGTTGGATTATGACTTGCCCATCGCCAGTGCCCAAGTAAAAACTTGTTTACTGTTGGCTGCTCTGGGCGCCAAGGGACGAACTGTGCTGCGGGAACCAGGACCTTCAAGGGACCATACCGAACGCATGCTGCAGGCGATGAAAGTCGATCTCACCAGGAGTTCAGGGGAGACAGATCCTGAGCACTTTGAGGTGCGGCTTTCTCCCCCAGAAAGCCGGGAACTTGAACCGCTAT
Organism: Anaerolineales bacterium; assembly: GCA_041558875.1. GTDB lineage: Bacteria > Chloroflexota > Anaerolineae > Anaerolineales > UBA4823 > PFL25. The sequence goes on along the minus strand of JBFFEL010000018.1, from coordinate 40,375 downwards.
TAATAGATATTCCTGGAGATTTTTCCTCTGCGGCATTTCTGATTGTGGCTGCGTTGGTCACGCCGGGTTCTAGGATCAGGATCCAAGGTGTGGGTTTAAATCCAACTCGCACGGGACTGCTGGATGCGCTCCAGAGTATGGGCGCAGGCATCATGATTTCGAACCGCAGAGATTCCCAGGGAGAACCGGTGGGGGACCTGGAGATAAAATATCAACCTCTCCTGGGAACGCAAATTTCCGGTTCGCTCCTTGTGCGCATGATTGATGAAATCCCCGTTTTCGCCGTTGCCGCAGCCCATGCCTGGGGGAGAAGCATCGTATCCCAGGCGGGTGAGCTGCGCCATAAAGAATCGGACCGCATCAGTGATCTTTGCCAGGAACTGCACCGTCTGGGGGTGAAGGTCGAAGAAAAACCCGATGGTTTTATCATTGAAGGTGGGAGGCACGTGCACGGTGGCATTGTTGACCCGCATGGAGACCATCGCCTAGGGATGGCACTGGTGGTCGCGGGATTGGCAGCTCAGGAAACTGTAATCGTACAGAATTCTGAGATCATCGACGAATCCTTCCCCGAATTTGGTGAGGTTCTGGTCAGTTTGGGTGGAGAGGTCCATATTGGATGATAGTCTCCTTTATTAAGATTTTTCTTTCTGATGTCTGATTATTATTCTCTCGGTTTGATTGGTTATCCTCTTGAACACAGCCTGTCCCCGCGCATTCATATGGCAGCCCTGCAGGAGCTAGATCTGGCGGGAGAATATCGTCTCTACCCGGTCGAACGACCATCAGGCATAGCAACCCTCCTTGAAGAAATGCGCCAGGGGAAGATAGATGGGTTAAATGTAACCATCCCCTACAAAAACGATATTCTGGCCCTGCTGGATGAGATCACTCCAGCTGCCCGGGAGATTGGGGCCGTAAATACAGTATGCTGTCAGAAAAGAAAGCTGGTGGGGGATAATACGGATGCAAAAGGGTTCCTTGCTGATTTGGACCGTCTCAGCTGGGGGAAGATTGGCGCTCCTGGGAATGCCCTCGTCTTGGGGGCGGGGGGATCAGCACGGGCGGTGGTTTATGCCTTATCAAGAGCTGGTTGGCGGGTCGCCATCGCCGCCCGGCGAAAGGAACAATCCGCTGCTCTGGTGAAGTTAATTCGGAAATCAATCGGAGAAGGATCGATTATTGGGCAGCAGGTTGCGCTGTCAGCCATGAAGCTTGATCATAAGTGTATCTCCTCTCTTAATCCAATGCCTTCCTTAATCATCAACACTACTCCCGTGGGCATGTATCCCCAGATAGATGTTTCTCCCTGGCCAGCGGAATTGGATTTTCCCTCCCCGGCTGCGGTTTATGATCTGGTTTACAATCCGGCAGAGACGGCCTTGATGAGGGAGGCCAGAAAAATGGGTTTACCGGTTGCCAATGGTATTGGTATGCTGGTTGAGCAGGCAGCATTATCGCTGGAGATTTGGACCGGCTCGCCTGCCCCACGCCAGGACATGCACCAGGCGGTAATGGAATACAGCGTGGCTGCATCATGAAAACCAGCTCAGAACGGATGAAGACCTTTCCTGACCATTTCTTTGCTGGATTGGATTCCAAGATCAAGGAATTGCAAGCCAGGGGGGAAGATGTGATCCGCCTGGATGTGGGTTCTCCGGACCTGCCTCCTGCCGACCACATCATTGACGCACTGAATAGATCCGCAGCCCAGGCGGACCATCATGGATACCAGCCTTATCTCGGCCCCGATGCATTGCGAGAAGCCTGGGCTGAGAATTACCAGCGCCTGTACGAGGTGAATCTGGATCCAGATTCTGAGATCATCCCATTGATGGGATCGAAAGAGGGGATCTTCAACCTGGTGATGGCAACCATCGATCCGGGCGATATAGTATTAATCCCGAACCCAGGCTACCTGACCTACAATCGGGCGACCCGTTTCGCAGGAGGGGAACCAGTTTATCTTCCCCTAATCGCCGAGAACGATTACCTGCCGGATCTGGAAGATATCCCACAGCATTTGCTCCATAGAACGAAGCTGCTGTGGCTTAATTATCCGCACAACCCGACCGCAGCAGTTGCAGATCTGGCATACTTTACCAAGGTAGTTTCATTCGCCCACCAACATAACCTGCTCTTGTGCCACGACGCGGCCTATACCCAGGTGACTTTCGATGGTTACCAAGCGCCCAGTCTGCTGCAAGTCCCAGGGGCGAAAGATATCGCGGTGGAATTTAATACCCTGTCAAAATCCCACAACATGGCGGGCTGGAGGCAGGGTGTCGCGGTAGGGAACCGGCGCGCTTTGGAATCATTGCATGTTTTGAAAACGAATGTTGACAGCGGGCAATTTCTGCCGATCATGGATGCTGCCACAGCCGCGTTGACTGGCGACCAAAGCTGGCTGGTCAAGCGCAATGAGATTTACAGCCAGCGGCGAGATTCAATCATTGACGCGCTTCGTTCGTCTGGTTTAAACCCCAGAAAACCTATGGGATCGCTCTATGTCTGGTGCCCCGTGCCCTCGGGTTATACGGCGGAGGATTTTGTAACTACATTGTTGGAGCAGACCGCGGTCAGTTTAACTCCCGGTACCATTTTTGGAGTCAATGGCACAGGGTATGTGCGAATTTCGCTCTCGGCCCCGACCGGGAAGATCGAAGAAGGCATGCAGCGCATAACCCGTGTGTTGCAAAGATCAGGAGGGAAAGTGGGATGAGCTTGCGTTTTATGACCGCTGGAGAATCTCATGGTTCAGGTTTGATCGCCATTCTGGAAGGCCTGCCAGCCGGGCTTTCAATAGATGTTGAAATCATCAACAAAGAACTTGCCCGCCGGCAGCGCGGTTTCGGCGCTGGACCACGGATGAAGATCGAACAAGATACAGTGAACATCCTGGGTGGAGTGATGGCGGGAGAGACGACCGGCGCCCCGATAGCGATGCAGATCAGGAATAAGGACCACGAGAAGTGGTTTAACCGAGAAATCGATCCCTTCGTCACGCCCAGGCCCGGGCATGCAGATCTTACCGGCACGATCAAATATGGCTACCGCGATTTAAGGCCAGCTCTTGAGCGCGCCTCCGCCCGGGAGACTGCAGCCCGCGTGGCGGTTGGCGCGGTGTGCAAGCACTTTTTAGCGCAATTCGGCGTCGAGGTGGGCGGTTATGTGGTGGCGATTGGGGGAGTCACCGCGAATATGGAAGACATCCCGCTGGCAGAGCGTTCAATCCGGGCGGAAGCATCGGAGGTGCGCTGTCCAGAGCCAGAAGCTGCTGAGCAAATGGCAGCTGCCATCCGGGAGATCATGCAGGCCCGCGACACCCTGGGAGGCGTCATCGAGGTTTTAGGTCTCGGATTGCCGCCGGGTCTGGGTTCTCATGTGCACTGGGACAGGCGTTTAGAGGCCAGATTAGGAGCGGCAGTGTTAAGCATCCAGGCCATGAAAGGGGTTGAGATCGGACCAGCATTCGAGAACACGAGTAAACCAGGTACCCAGGTTCAAGACCCAATCTTGCTGGAAGGTGAAGAGCTGGTCCGCCCGAGCAACAAGGATGGTGGGCTGGAAGGGGGCATTACCACAGGTCAGCCGTTGATTGTCAGGGCAGCCATGAAACCCATTGCCACCACTTTGACCCCGCAGCAGACAGCAAACCTGAAAACTGGCGAGCAGGTCCCCACGCAGTACGAGCGCTCGGATTTCTGCCCCGTTCCCCGGGCCGTTCCCATCGTGGAATCGATGGTTTGCTTCATCTTGGCGGATGCGCTGATTGAGAAACTTGGTGGAGATTCATTGGATGAAATGAGGCCGAGGTTCGATACACTTCCAGGTACAAACCTTTCTGACTTGCAGATGGATGGGGACAAGCATATCTGGTGGCCAGAGTGAGCAATACCCAAACTGCACGGAGGTCTTCGCTGTTCTTCCTGTACGGCCCTCCAGCCTCCGGGAAGAGCACCATTGGAAAACTGCTAGCTGAAAGTCTGGCCTTACCATTTGTGGATCTTGACCAGCGTATTGAAGGGGAGACCAATCTCTCGATCCCAGAGATATTTGCCAAAGAGGGCGAACAGGGTTTCCGCGCGCATGAGAAGAAACTGCTTCTGGAGACGTTGAAAATGGATTGGGGTGTGATCGCTTTGGGTGGTGGCGCCCTTCTCGATCCTGAGAACCGGTCCCTGGTTGAGCGAGCTGGTCCGGTCATCTGCCTGGCGACCTCTCCAGAAGCATTGCTTGAACGGTCAGGTTCCATCTCAAACAAGCGTCCGCTGCTAGCAGAAGGCGAGCAGACTCGTGTCTCCAACGACAGGCTGATGAATTTGCTTGCCCAAAGGGAGCGCCATTATTCCTCATTTGATAACCAGGTTGAGACCCATTCCAAGTCACCACAAGAGCTCGTTTGGGAGATTCAAATTCAAATGGGTGCCTTCCATCTGCGCGGAATGGCCGGTTCAGGCGTGCGAGGGCCTTCTCTTGAGGATAATTTGACCAGACCAGCGCCATTAGGATACGATGTGCGTATATATCGGAGGATTCTGGATGACATCGGGGACTTGTTCAACCAGAACAAACTTATCAGTCCGGTCTCTCTGGTTACTGATGAAAATGTGGCTCCCTTTTACCTTTCTCGAACCGTTGAATCGCTTCAGGCAGCTGGATTTACTGTTCACCCGGTGGTGATCTCCCCTGGTGAAGCAGCCAAAACCATGGAAATGGTTTCATACCTGTGGCACCAGTTCCTTGAAGATGGACTTGAGCGGCAGGGAACAGTGATTGCATTGGGAGGTGGGGTGGTAGGAGACCTGGCTGGATTCGCCGCAGCGACATACCAGCGCGGGGTGCGCTGGGTATTCCTGCCGACTTCTCTGTTAGCCATGGCGGATGCCAGTCTGGGCGGAAAGACTGGAGCTGATTTGCCCCAGGGAAAGAATCTGGTAGGCGCGTTTCATGCCCCTCAGCTGGTATTGACTGATCCGGATACGCTGGAGACCTTGCCGCGGGATGAACTGCGCTCAGGGATGGCCGAAGTGATCAAGGCTGGGATTATTGGAGATGTAACTTTGTTTGAAAATTGTGGCCGAGGATGGCAGGAGATCGAGTCTAACTGGGAGGAGTTCATCCAGCGGGCTATGGCGGTTAAGATCAAAGTAATTGAAGCTGACCCATATGAGGGCGGATTACGTGCGGTGTTAAATTTAGGCCATACGATCGGCCACGCGGTGGAGGTCGTCTCGAATTACGAACTGAGGCATGGGGAGGCGGTAGCGATCGGCATGGTGGTAGAAGCCAGGTTGGCAGAGAAGATCGGCGTGGCGGAATCTGGCCTGGCTGACCGGATCGGAGAGGTATGTTCGCTTCTCGGCTTACCAGTTGAGATCCCTGAAGGAATGTCCACTGGGGCGATAATAAAAGCCATGCAGATGGATAAGAAGCGTGCTGCTGGGAGAGTGCGGTTCTCTTTGCCTGTTCGCTTTGGAGAAGTTATACCGGGAATCGAAGTTGAGGATTTGAGTTCGTTGATCTAGTGAAGGGTGAGATGTTGATGGCTGGAATCTTAGTGCTGCATGGTCCCAATCTAAATTTGATCGGCCAACGTGAACCGGAAATTTACGGTAGCCTATCTTTGGCTGAAATTGATCAAAAGTTAAAAACACGCGGGGAGGAATTAGATCTGGAAGTGCGAACATTCCAGACGAATGGGGAGGGGGCTTTAATCGACTCACTGCATGATGCCCAGTCTTGGGCCTCTGGTGTGATATTCAATCCCGGTGGATATACCCACACTTCTGTCGCGCTGAGGGACGCGGTAGCCGCGATAGCACTGCCGGTGATTGAAGTGCATATCTCTAATGTTTATGCCCGTGAAGAATTTCGCCACCAATCCCTGATCTCTCCAGTGAGCGCGGGAAAAATAACTGGCTTTGGCTGGCGGTCCTACTTGCTGGCTTTACAGGCGCTGGCCTGGATGATCGAGGAAGGAAAATAAAAAATCCCACTGGTCAAAGTGGGATGAGGTAATTTGCGGAATTTAACCTCGACGTAAATTAGCGAGATTTTCTCAATACATCGTATAAAAATTCAGGTTGTATCGGCATAGACGCTTTTCAAGTGGTGGCGCGGGTAGGAACCAAGTGTGCGCAGGAAGGGGGCAAACTCCATTAAATTGCTGATCGCATTAGAACCAGCTTTGGCCTGGTAATGACCGGCGAAATCGATATAAAACATGTATTCCCACAGCTGACCGGGAATTGGGCGGGATTCGATCTTGGTTAAATCGATTTCGCGCAGCGCGAAGACGCTCAAAGCCTTGAACAGCGCCCCGGGTCGGTTATGCAGGCTGAAGACGATCGAAGTTTTAAAGTCGCCATCTTCGGGTGAATCAACAGAAAGCGGATCACGGGCAAGCGCTAGAAAGCGAGTGTAATTGGCGGGATTGTCCTCCATATGATCGGCCAGGATTTCCAGATGGTACACTTCTGCAGCCCGACGGGAGGCCAGTGCAGCTGCCTTGCGGTCGTCCCATTCTCGCACCAGGCGCGCGCTGCCGGCTGTATCTGCTTCAGCCATGCGCTGAACGCCAAGCCGGTCAAGATTCGCTTCACATTGAGCCAGGGCTTGCGGGTGGGAATGAATTCTTTCAATTTCTTCGAGTTTCACACCGGGGAGCACCATCAAACAGTGAGATACCCGCAGGTGGAATTCACCGATAATATGCAGCTCGTGGCGCAGCATGAGATCGTAATTACGGTGGATGCTGCCCGCGAGTGAGTTTTCAATGGGCAGCAGGCCGTAGATGGTCCTCCCCTTCTCTTCGCTAACTGCTGCGAAAACATCTTCGAAGGTCTCACATGGGATAGTTTTAATCTTGTCGCCGTAGTAATCGAATGCCGCTAATTCGCTGTAAGCGCCTGGTTCCCCCTGGAATGCCACCTGCAGGTTTTTCATTTAAGCTGCCAGCGCTGGTTCCTTGACGTAATCCAACCACTCACTTGAGCGGGCATGGCGGCCGCGTATCACGGCTTGAAATTCCTTTTGCACTGCACGGGCAACTGGTCCCATCTTGCCTTCACCAATCACGCGGAAATCGATCTCCCGCAGCGCGATGCACTCTGCCGCAGTCCCGCAGACAAATACCTCATCGGCGATATAAAGCTGGTCGCGAGAGACAGGCGTTTCTTTGACCTCGTAACCCAAGTCGTTGGCTAGGGTAATCACTGTATCCCGGGTGATGCCTTCCAGGACAGGCGCAGTCTGTGGGGTGATGATCACGCCATCCCGCACCAGGAAGAGGTTTTCACCGGTGCATTCGGCGACATATCCCTGCGGATCGAGCATGATGGCTTCTTCGAATCCGAAGCGGAGGGATTCGGTCTTCGCCAGCACGCTGTTGGCGTAATTACCGGTAATCTTGGCCTTGGTCATCATCACATTAGGATGGTGCCTGGTGAAGGAGGTGATATTAGCCCGGATACCCATCTCGAGAGCTTCTTCGCCGAGGTAATTATTCCACTCCCAAACCGCGATCCCAACACCGAGGTTGCCAGCATCCACGGTCAGGTTCCATCCCCCATCGGTCAGGTAGGCTAATGGGCGGATGTAGCATTCTTCAAATTCATTAATCGCCACCGTCTTCCGGACTGCCCCCATCAATTCCTCAACCGTGTAAGGGAAATCCCTGAAGCCAAGTACCTTGGTTGAGTTGACCAGTCTTTGAATGTGTTCACGCAGCCGGAACACCGCCTGACCCTGGTCTGTTGCATAGGAACGGATACCTTCAAACACTCCCACTCCGTAATGCAAGGCTGGAGTGAGGAAATGAACGGTGGCTTTTTCGAATTCCACCAGCTCTCCGTTCATCCATAAATATTTTGATTGCATACCCATGTCTGTTTCTCCTTCTCCAATAAATTTGATCAGATGATGATAATTACTTGTTCATAACTGGCTCTGTTTGATGTGCTCCCAGACCTGCGATAATCTTTGCGGTCATATCGCTCGTGGAAAGGTTGCCTCCCAGGTCGGTAGTTCTGTGGCCATTTGAGATGGCAGTCTGCACCGCTTGTTCAACTGCGGCGGCTTCGTTTTCAAGGCCGAGAGAATGGCGCAGCAGCATGACCGCTGATAGGATCGTGCCGATTGGGTTGGCAATACCCTGACCAGCGATATCGGGAGCAGAACCATGGATCGGTTCGTAGAGCCCCTTCGGCTGGTCAAAACTATTCTTGGTCTCACCCAGCGAAGCAGAAGCCAGGTTGCCCATCGAACCGGAGAGCACCGAAGCTTCATCGGTCAAAATGTCGCCGAACATATTCGCAGTCAGCATTACATCAAAGGTGGCAGGACGGGTCAAAAGGTGCATGGCGGCAGCATCGACCAGGAGATGTTCCAGAAGGACATCAGGATAATCCCCAGACAAGGCTGAAACTGTTTGCCGCCAAAGGCGCGAACTCTCCAGGACATTGGCTTTATCAACCGACGTAACCCTCCCCCTCCGCCCCCGGGCAAGTTTGAAAGCCAGGTGAGCTACCCGGCGCACCTCACTTTCACTGTAAATCATGGTATCTATCGCCTGCTCTTCACCATTCACCGAACGTCTCTCGCGCGGCTGACCAAAATATATGCCTCCGGTCAGCTCGCGCACCACCAGCAGATCGACATTGGCTAATAAATCCGCACGTAGCGGAGAGGCATCCAGCAGGTCAGAATGAGGTTTGACTGGACGCAGGTTGGCAAATAGGCCCAGCTCTTTGCGTAAACCGAGCAGCCCTTGTTCCGGGCGTACAGGTGCAGTTGGATCATCCCATTTTGGTCCACCGACTGCGCCCAGCAAGACGGCGTCTGATCGCTGGCAGGCCTGCAAAGTGTCCTCGGGGAGCGCAGTTCCCTTGGCATCAATCGCGCAACCCCCGATCAGGAATTCCTGCATCTCGAAGGTGTGTCCAAATTTCTGGGCGATAGTTTCTAAAACATTTTTCCCAGCGGCAAGCACCTCTGGTCCAATCCCATCTCCTGGGAGGAGGGAGATCTCAGCTTTCATCGCCTCACTCAGCCTCGACCTGGTTCCGAGCGCCGTTGAGCAGGGCATATTCCATGCTGTCAGAAAGGGCGCGCCAGCTGGCCTCGATGATATTAACGCTGGCACCAACTGTGCTCCACTCGCGGGTGCCATTTTTCGTATCGATCAGCACCCTTACCGCGGCGGAAGTACCGCTTTCGCTGTCCAGGATGCGGACTTTGTAATCACTCAGGCGCACATCTTCCAGAGCAGGATAAATATCGATCAAAGCTTTCCGCAGGGCTGCATCCAGCGCGTTTACCGGACCATTGCCGTCTGCTACGGTGTGCACAACTTCATCGCCAACGCGAACCTTGACAGTCGCTTCGGCGAGTATGCCACGGCCCTGGCGATGTTCTACAACTACGGTGAAATCAATTAACTCGAACGGGGGTTCATAGTCGGGCTGCATCTGCTGGATCATCACGTTCAATGAGCCTTCTGCGCTCTCAAAAGTGAATCCCTGGGATTCCAGCGACTTAATCTTCGCCAGCACCTCACGCGCCTGGTCGCTGCTCACATCTAACCCCAGTTGGCTGGATTTATCCAGCACATTACCACGCCCTGAAAGCTCGGACACCAGAGTTCGCTTCTGGTTGCCAACTAGGCTGGGATCAATGTGCTGGTAGGATTGCTCAGTTTTCAACATGGCCGCGACATGGATGCCGCCTTTGTGGGCAAAGGCACTCGCTCCCACATAGGGTGAGTTTTTCTCATGAGGCAAATTGGCAACCTCGGCCACGTAATACGAGAGATCGGTCAGCTGTGCCAGCATGTCTTCCGGTATGCAGGATTTTCCCATCTTGAGTTGCAGGTCGGGGATGATCGTGCACAGGTTGGCGTTGCCGACCCGTTCGCCATAGCCGTTGATTGTGCCCTGCACCTGGACGGCCCCAACTCGCACAGCAGCCAGGGTGTTTGCCACGCCGCAGCCGCTGTCATCATGGGTGTGAATCCCAAAGGCCACATCAACTTTTTCAACCACTGCGCGGCATATCTCTGCGATCTCCCAGGGCATTGTTCCCCCATTGGTATCACAGAGGACCACGACCTGGGCGCCGCTTGCAGCTGCCGCGGATAACGTCTGCAGGGCATAAGCCGGATTCGCTTTGTAACCATCAAAGAAGTGTTCCGCGTCATAGACCACTTCTTTATCTCGCTCAGTGAAATAGGCCACGCTGTCGGCGATCATCTCTAGGTTTTTGCTCAAACTGGTTTCCAATACTTCGGTGACATGCAGGTCCCAGCTTTTCCCTACCAGGGTAATTACGGGTGTGTTCGCAGCCAGCAGCATTTGAATGTTGGCATCATCCTCTGGGCGGTTGTCCTTCTTCAGCGTTGAACCAAAGGCGGCAATCTTGGCGTTTTGAAAATCAATTTCTTGTGCCCGCTGGAAAAACTCCACATCCTTGGGATTCGAACCTGGCCAACCACCCTCGATATAGTGGATGCCGAATTCATCCAGGCGATGAGCGATCTTAATTTTGTCATCCGCAGAAAGTGAAATGCCTTCACGCTGGGTGCCATCTCGTAGTGTCGTGTCGTAAAGAAATATATCGCTCATCAGTACCATCCTCAGAATTCGTTATCTCTGCTATGAAATGTCGCTCATCCGCTCAGGCAGCCTTGCTTACCAGCAAGGGAGATGCCTTGAGCAGCACGCTAAAACCCTTTCTCCTGTTCGTATTGTTCGATCATTGATTCTCGTTTGAGTATGTAGCCCAACTGGTCCACTCCTTCCAGCAGGCAGGTTTTACTAAAGGTGTCAATAGGAAAGGATACAGAGCTTCCATCGGCCAACGTGAGAGTCTGCGTGGGGAGATCGATCATCACCATCATTTCTGGATCTTTCTCAATTTTGGCGAAGATCTTCTCTTGGGTATCAAAATCTACGCTGACCGGCAGAAGCCCATTTTTGAGGGAATTGTTCCGGAATATGTCGGCAAATGAAGTGCTCACAACGGCGCGGATGCCCCAACCCACCAGAGCCCAGGGAGCATGCTCCCGGGAGGAGCCGCAGCCAAAATTGTCGCCAGCGACCAAGATTTGCGCCTGCTGGTAAACATCAAAATTTAATGGAAAATTCGGATCAGGTTGTCCATCATCGTCAAAGCGCCATTCATAAAACAATCCGTCCGCCAACCCTTCCTTGTTGGTCACCTTGAGGTAACGCGCTGGAATGATCTGGTCGGTGTCGATGTTGTTATGTGCCAGCGGGATGACTTTTGAGGTTAATGTTCTAAATGGTTGCATATTAATTCCAATTTGGTGGTTTCTTTCTTGTTACCACATCCACTGTGTTGATCAGCCTCTAATTATGCTGCGAGGATCAGTAACCCGACCGGTAACAGCGCTGGCAGCAGCGGTGAGTGGGCTGGCGAGGAATGTCCTGGAACCTTTTCCCTGGCGCCCTTCAAAATTGCGGTTGCTTGTGCTGACTGCGTACTGCCCGGGCTGCACCTGATCGCCGTTCATGGCAATGCACATGCTGCAGCCCGAAAAGCGCCATTCTCCACCGGCCTGTTTAAATATCTCGTCCAATCCTTCCGCCTCAGCCTGCCGGCGAATGCTCTCTGAACCGGGGACAACCATCAAGCGGACCCCATCCGCCACCTTGCGATCTGCCAGCAAGCTGGCTGCCTGGCGCAGATCGGACAAACGAGAGTTCGTACAGCTGCCGATGAAGACGACGTCCACTGGTTGGTCGCGGAGCTGAGTTTCTGGACGCAGATCCATATACTGCAATGCTTTTTCAAGCGCAGATCGCTTCAAAGGATCTGTTTCCTGCTGCGGGTCTGGAATGCGGCCGCTGATCGGGATGCCCATGCTGGGGTTGGTGCCGTAGGTGATCATCGGTTCGAGATCAGAGATATCGAGGGTGACAGACTTGTCGTACTCCGCGCCTGGATCGGATGGCAGCTTGTGTCAATCCGCTACTGCGGAATCCCAGGCTTCTCCTTGTGGGGCAAATTCCCGACCAGAAAGGTACTCGAAGGTGGTGTCATCGGGCGCGATCATCCCTGCCCTTGCGCCGCCCTCGATGGACATATTGCATAGGGTCATCCGCTCTTCCATGTCGAGCGCTCTGACTGCGGAACCGCTGTACTCAAAGATATGCCCGGTACCGCCGCCAATCCCGATTTTTGCGATCAGCGCCAGGATCATATCCTTAGCAGTCACACTCTCCCCTAGCTGTCCTTCAAAATTAACCTGGTAAGTTTTCGGCTGGTTTTGCAGCAAACACTGCGTAGCCAGGACGTGCGCCACCTCACTGGTGCCGATCCCGAAGGCCAGTGCCCCAAATGCGCCGTGTGTGGCGGTGTGGCTGTCACCACAGACGATCGTCATCCCTGGTTGGGTGAAGCCCAATTCAGGACCGATCACATGTACGATGCCCCGCTGTGGACTATCTTGATCGTATAGGGGGATTCCGAACTCCCGGCAGTTGGCTTCTAGCTGACTGAGCTGCTCGATGGCCATCTCATCGGGAATTGAGAGGGAGAGATCGACGGTTGGGATGGAATGATCCATCGTTGCCACAGTGCGATCCGGTTGCCGAACGTGCAATCCTCTCTCCTTTAATTCAGTAAATGCCTGGGGAGAGGTGACTTCGTGGACCAGGTGTAGATCTATGTACAGGATAGCGGGTGACTCAGGCTCATTAGCGACAACATGCCTGTCCCAGATCTTTTGGAAGAGTGTTTTTGGAGGTTGCATAAATTTCCGTTAAATAAATGAATTGCGAATATGCGCGCGCATTCGATAGTAATGAATACAAGTTGGTAATCTTACGTGAACAAACCGTTGCTACCCTTAAATCAAATCCGAAACATCCCACTTTCCTGGGACAGTTCTGGGTTGGGGAAATTTATCGAAGTTCGCCTCGGAATCATCGCTATCATACGTACCAGTGTTTGCGGATGTCTCCGGCTCGCCTGGTGGATTATCTGATTCATCGCTGGGGGAGGTGCCCGGTGATTCAAAAGCAGAAACATCCCAGTTCTTGGGGATGGTCCTCGGCTCCAGGAACGATTCGGACGAGGATTGCGGAGGTTGTGCTCCATCCATATCAATTTTGGTCATGTCTGGCTCCTTTCCGGAGTTAGTGAAATCGTAGACTGCTTGGGAGGGGCAGTTTTACTGCGATATTTCCCGGTAGCAATCAATAGTTTGTTCAGCGCCGCCAGATAGGCTTTCGCGCTGGCGACGATGATATCGGTATCAGCACCATAACCACCAAAAGTGCGGATGCGTACCATGCCATTCTGTGGTGAGGTGCGTTGTGGGATCGATCCGTTATCGGCCTGTAAGCGGACAGTGACTTCTCCCATGGCATCGATGCCTTCGGTCACTGCGTGGATGTTAAATTCGACCAAGGTATTGGCGACGCCGACGATCGCGTCAACCGCCTCGTAGACCGCGTGCACCGGTCCCGTGCCTACTGCTGCATGAATATGCAGCTGGCCATCCGGTCCAAGCAAGCGGACTGTGGCAGTCGGTAATCCCATCGTCCCGCAAGCGACCTGCAATCCATCCAGGGAGAAAATTTCCTGCGAGACATAGGTCTGGTCTTCGATCAGCGCTTCCAGATCGGCATCCGTGATCGTCTTCTTCTTATCTGCCAGTTCTTTATAGCGTTCGAAGGTGCTGTTCAGCTCCTCCTGGCTGAGGTCGTAGCCCATCTCCTGCAAATGTGCTTTCAGGGCGTGCCGGCCAGAATGTTTCCCTAGGACGAGCTTTGAACGGTATAGTCCCACTGTCTCAGGTTGCATGATCTCGTAGGTTTGGTTGTGCTTCAGCATGCCGTCCTGGTGTATGCCCGCTTCGTGGGCAAAGGCATTTGCACCGACAATGGCTTTGTTCGGTTGAACGGGAATACCAGTGTAATTGGAGACCATGCGGCTGATACGGGCAATTTGCGTGGTGTCGATATCCATCTCGAGACCGTAAACCGCGCGCCGGGTGAGCAGCGCCATTACCACTTCCTCAAGGGATGTGTTTCCAGCCCGTTCGCCGATCCCGTTGATCGTGACCTCGGTCTGTCGGGCACCGGCTTGAATGCCAGCCAGCGTATTTGCGGTTGCCAATCCCAGGTCATTGTGGCAGTGAACCGACACGATCACGTCTTCGATGCCCGGAGTATTGGCCATGATGCCGCTGATCAAGTTTCCGAATTCCTCCGGGGTCGTGTACCCTACTGTGTCAGGAATGTTGAGTGTCGTGGCGCCCGCTTTGATCGCCTCTCCTAACACCAGGTAAAGAAATTCGGGATCACTGCGACCGGCATCCTCCGGTGAAAATTCGATGTCGTCACAATATGATTTGGCGTAGGCGACCATCTCTATGACCTGGTCGACTACTTCTTCCGGCTCCATGCGAAGTTTATAGCGCATATGGATCGGTGAGGTGGCCAGGAAGGTATGAATCCTGGGGTGGGTGGCGTGACGCACAGCCTCCCAGGCGGCGTCGATATCCATTTTGGAGGCCCGGGCCAGCCCACAGATAATGGGCAGCTTGTGCTGCGGTTCACCCTCTCCTTCTAACGGGTTGCCAACTTCTATCGCAATTCGCCTTACCCCTTCCAGGTCATCGGGTGAAGCAGCTGGAAATCCGGCCTCGATAACGTCCACCCCCAGCCGGGTTAATCCACGCGCGATCTCGACTTTCTCCGTGGAGGTAAGAGTCGCTCCCGGAGATTGCTCACCATCCCGCAAGGTCGTATCAAATATGTGGACGTAATTTGGATCCATAACTGCCTCTCTTATCCTCAATCCAGAAGCTATTCCCCTGGCTTCACGGTCACCGGATCGATGAATGGCATCATCTCACGCAGATCTGCGCCAACCTTTTCAACCAGGTGGTCTTGTTCTTTATTGCGCTGCTCATTGAACCAGGGACGACCTGCCTCATTTTCTTTTATCCAGGTTTCTGCATAAGTGCCATCCTGGATATCCTTCAACATCTGGTGCATCACATACTTGGTCTCTTCGGTGACGATCTTTGGTCCGCCCGTGTAATCCCCATGTTCAGCCGTGTCCGAGACGGAGTAGCGCATATAATTCAACCCGCCTCGATACATCAGGTCGACAATTAACTTCAGCTCATGCAGACATTCGAAATAAGCCAGTTCTGGCTGGTAGCCCGCTTCAACCAGGACTTCGAAACCAGCTTTGACCAGCCCGGAAACACCACCGCACAGCACAGCCTGCTCACCAAACAGATCGGTTTCGGTTTCTTCTGTGAATGTTGTTTCCACGACACCGGCACGAGTAGTGCCAAGGGCATAGGCGTAAGAAATGGCGTTTGCTTTAGCCATGCCGCTGGCATCTTGGTGAACGGCTAACAAAGATGGAGTACCTTCACCTTTTTCATAGAGCTCACGAACCCGGTGTCCTGGGGCTTTCGGTGCCACCATGCTCACATCGACATCTTCTGGCGGGGTGATGGTCTTGTAGCGGATATTGAATCCGTGGGCGAACATCAACGTTTTTCCGCTCTTTAGATGGGGTGCAATGAAGGCATCGTAGATCGCCGGTTGGGTGGTGTCAGGTGTCAACAGCATGATCGTGTCAGCCCATTCGACAGCCTGATCCATCTCTTTAACCGTCAGACCATGTGCTTCAGCCGGAGCCCAGGATTTACTACCTGGCCGCAGCGCCACCACCACATCAACTCCGCTGTCACGTAAATTTAACGCGTGTGCGTGTCCCTGTGAGCCGTAACCGAAGACGGCTACTTTTTTACTCTTGATCAGATTAGGGTCTGCATCCTTGTCATAGAAGATATTTGCCATTACTCATCCTTTGTAAGCAGGTATTTGTACCGGTTTTCTGAAAACGAGCTGATTACCTGATTCAGCTCGCAGATCTTTCCAATTCTTTATGTCCATTCGCTCTGGGTGCATAGCGTATACCCGAAGCAGAACCACGCATCATTGCCACCTGCCCGGTGCGCACCATCTCCAAGATTCCCAGGGGGCTCAGCAGTTCCACCAGGCCTTCGATCTTGTCCTCGGTGCCGGTGATCTCCACGATGACCGAGTCCGGGGCGACATCAACGATCCTGGCCCTAAAAATGGAGGCCAGGTTGGCGATCTCAGCTCGTTGCTCCGACGTGGCTGATACTTTTATCAGCGCCAGATCGCGGGTGACGGCGGGTTGGTTGGTGACATCCTGCACGTCGATGACGTTGACCAGTTTATACAGGTTGGCTTCCACTTTGCGCGCATCCACAGTGCCGTTCTCCAGGACGATCGTCATGCGAGAGATATCAGGTCTTTCCGTTCGTCCAGCATTAATCGATTCGATATTGAAGTTTCGTCGGCGGAAAAGGGATGCCACCCGGTTGAGCACACCGGGTTTATTTTCTACTAAGGCAATCAGTGTCAGTTGCATGTTGTTATCCTTTCAATCAGCAGCCGTCGGCTCTTTCCGAATTGGGCGGCGGATCATTTTGTCCAGGTCAGCGCCGGTAGGAACCATGGGGTAGACTGCTTCTTCTTTTTCTACCTGGAACTCAAGCACTACTGGGCCTTCCGTCTGGCGGGCGAATTCGATCGCCGGGAGCACCTCGTCTGTTTCAGTGATTTTTCTGGCCGGGATGCCGTGGGCTTGTGCGATCATGACGAAATCTGGGCAGCTCAACGGTGTACCAGAATATCGGCTCTCGAAGAAGAACTCCTGCCATTGGCGCACCATTCCTAGAAAGCGATTGTTCATAATGGCGATTTTTATGTTTGCCCCTTCCTGCATGGCTGTTGACAATTCAGCCTGGGTCATTTGGAAGCTGCCGTCGCCGTCGACCAGCCACACTTCTTGATCGGTTTTGGCGAACCAGGCCCCGATTGTGGCGGGTAAACCAAAGCCCATTGTGCCGGCGCCACCGGAGGTGATCAGGCGATTAGGTTTTTCAAAGTGATAGTACTGTGCGGCCCACATCTGGTGTTGCCCCACTCCCGTGGTAACGATCGCCTCGCCATTTGTAACTTCCCAGATATCCCGGATCACGTGGGCGGTATAGAGTTTGCCGTCATCCGGCCAGGTCAGGATATCGCGGGCCTGGCTTTCAGCGCGCCATTCCTCGATCTCGGAGCGCCATTCTTCGTGATCATATTCATCCACCAGTGGGATTAAATCAGTGAGCACGGTGTTCAGATCGCCGACCAAGGGGACATCGACCTCGACGTTCTTGTGAACTTCGGAGGGATCGATCTCTATGTGGATCTTGCGTGCCCGCGGTGCATATGTGCGCAGATTTGCAGTCACCCGGTCGTCGAAACGCATACCAAATGCCAGTAGCAGGTCGGCGTTCTGGATCGCCAGATTGCAGTAAGCCTCACCGTGCATGCCCATCATGCCTAAACTGAGCGGGTCGGAAGCTGGAAAAGCGCCTAAACCGAGTAGTGTCATTGCCACTGGTGTCTGCGTCTTGGTCGCGAATACACGCAGCGCTTCCATTGCATTTGACATCATCACTCCATGACCAGCCAGGATTACGGGGCGCTCCGCTAGATCGATCAGCTCGACCGCGCGTTCCAAATCCTCCTTTGGCGCATGGGTGGGTGGCTGGTAGCCGGGGAGGGAGATATCCTCCGGATAGGAGAACTCGACCTCTTCAATCTGGGCATTTTTACAGATGTCAATCAAAACCGGGCCCGGACGCCCGGAACGGGCGATATAGAAAGCTTCCCGGACCACATCAGCAACCTCTTCGGCGCTCGTCACCAGGAAATTGTGCTTGGTGATCGGCAGGGTGATGCCGGTTACATCCGTTTCCTGGAAAGCATCGCCGCCGATCAGGTGAGCATGCACTTGGCCGGTGATGCATACGATAGGAGAGGAGTCCATCATGGCGGTGGCGATCCCGGTCACTAGGTTGGTCGCACCAGGCCCGGAGGTTGTCATGGCTACACCGACCTTACCGGAAGCTCTGGCATACCCGTCAGCCATGTGGGCGGCACCCTGTTCGTGGCGGACGAGGACATGATGGATCGGATAATAGAGCATAGCGTCGTAGACTGGCATGATCGCGCCTCCGGGCAGCCCGAACACCACCTCTACACCTTCTCGTACCAGACACTCCCACAAAATTTCTGCACCAGTTTTTTTCGTCATAATTGCCTCACAATCTGTTCCTTGTGGATTTCCTTTAAATAATGGTTCTGCCTGGAGCTTAGCTGCCAGACTGAATAATTTAATCGTTACCTATTCCAATATTGCACCCGTGCTGGCGCTGGTGACCATCCTAGAATAGCGGCGCAGCCAGGAGCTTTTCGTCTTTGGTTCGAACGGGGGCAGGGCAGCTAGACGCTTCTGGATAACCTCATCGCTGAGCTGAACGTCAAGCCTGCGCGCCTCCAAGTCAATATCAACCACATCACCGTCTTGGAGAGCCGCGATCGGTCCCAGGGCGGCAGCCTCTGGGCTGATGTGACCAATGCAAACACCGCGCGTGCCTCCTGAGAAGCGGCCATCAGTGATCAAGGCAACTTCTTCGCCTAATCCCATGCCCATAATGGCGGAGGTTGGGGAGAGCATTTCCTGCATGCCCGGTCCCCCTTTTGGTCCCTCATAGCGAATCACGACCACATCCCCGGGTTGAACTTCGTGGTTGAGAATGCCAGCCATGGCCTGATCCTGGCTCTCATATATCCGGGCAGGTCCGCTGTATTGGCGGATATGCGGGGCGACGCCCCCAACTTTGATCACCGCGCCGTCCGGCGCCAGATTCCCAAAGAGTATCGCTAAACCACCAACCTGGTCGTGAGGATTCTCCAGCGGGCGAATGACCTCATGATCGGTAATATTCGCGCCAGCGATCGAGTGGCCTAGATTTTTGCCAGTCACGGTGGGGCGATCCATATGCAGGGTGTTCCCCGATCCGCCGATCTCGTTGAGAATTGCCGGTATACCCCCAGCCCGGTGGACATCTTCCATGTGCCATTTACCCGAAGGGCTGACCTTGCACAGGTATGGCACCCGGTCAGCAACCTGGTTGATCCGCTCAAGGGGATAATCAACTCCTGCTTCATGCGCCAAGGCCAGGGTGTGGAGAACTGTATTCGTGCTGCCTCCCATAGCCATGTCAAGGGCGAAGGCGTCATCAACCGCCGATACATCGACGATCTGGCGCGGAGTCAAATTGTTTTCAACCAGGGACAAGATCTGTGCCGCAGCCCGATCTGCAAGCTCATCCCGTTCCTGGGTGAGGGCCAGGGCGGAGCCGTTATAAGGCAGCGCCAGTCCTAAGACTTCCAGCAGGCAGTTCATTGAGTTGGCAGTGAAGAGTCCCGAACAAGAGCCGCAGGATGGGCAGGCAAAATCCTCTAAGACCTTTAACCGCGCTTCATCGATGGCGCCAGCTTTGTAGGCGCCCACTCCTTCGAAAACGGAAATCAGATCAACCACTTCACCTTCGGGGGTTACTCCCGCAGCCATCGGACCACCAGAAATAAAAATAGCCGGGATGTCAACCCGCAGAGCGGCCATGATCATACCCGGCACAATTTTGTCGCAGTTGGGGATGCAAACCATGCCATCAAACTGGTGTGCCTGGATCATGGTTTCAACGCTGTCAGCGATTAGCTCCCGAGAGGGCAGGCTGAATTTCATCCCCTCATGTCCCATGGCGATGCCGTCATCCACACCGATCGTATTGAACTCAAATGGTACACCTCCAGCTGCGCGGACAGCTTCCTTGACCCGCTTCCCAAATTCCTGAAGGTGAACGTGCCCGGGGACGATATCTACGTAGGAGTTGACGATGGCGATGAAGGGTTTGGAAAGATCTTCATCGGTCACCCCGGTTGCCTTAAGCAGCGCCCGGTGTGGTGCTCGTTCAAATCCCTTTTTGATCTGGTCTGATCGCATAAAAACTCCTGAACAAAAAAGGACTGCCTTTTTGGGCAGTCCCGGTTGAGTCTGGGGGTAATTCGGTGCTCAGCCTACTTTTTAAGGTAGATTCTGGCTGCCCAAAGGGTAAGCGGGTTCTCAATCCCAATAATGAGAACCAAAACTATTCCAACCAGAATAAGAGCGAGCAGGTTAAATGGCATGATTAATAAATTTCCTTGCTAATTCAGCGTAGTTTACACATGATCTTTCCCCTTGTCTATTGGAAAACTTAACAAAAAAACCCCACTTTTTTTGTGATCTTTGACTAAAAGGATTTTAACGTCTCCCAGACGGGGGTATTTGGCTATTTTTGGCTGCAAATGGGGATTAAATGGTGAGATTTTGCAGAACTGTAAGGGGTTTTCGCTCTGATTTCCACATCTTTTAGAAATCCAATCATCCGATCTGCGAGCTTATCCAGGTTTCCTAGATCGACCTCCACGCATGCGGTAGATATGGAGAGCCAGCTCAACTGCCAGGCGGGTCTCCGGATTATCGAGGTTGAAGCCCCCGATCTCAGCCACCCGGTCCAGCCGGTAAATCAGGGTGTTGCGGTGGATATAGAGCGCATCCGCGGCCTGGGTCAGGCTCCCGTTATGTGCGAAGTAGACTTCCAGGGTTTGGAGTAATTCCTGACCCCCCTCGTATGCCAGCACAGGTCCCAGGATCTCCTCCTGAAAGGCGCTCAGTTCTGGATTGTGCTCGAATTGGAATAGGAGCCTGTAAACAGAGAGATCAGGGAAATAGAGCAGTTTCCTTTCGTGAAAGCGGCGGGCCATCTCCAGGGCTTGGCCAGCCTGGCTGAAAGAATCGCGCCAGGAAGGCAGGTCTGAAGCCGGTTTACCAACACCGCAGCGGATGGGATCGTCCGGATATTCGGCAAGGCCCTGATCTATGACAGCCTGGCCAAAAGCTAATGCTTTTTCCGGTCTGGGAGTATCAGGGATTATTTCGCAGAAACAGACCAGCTCAACTCCCATCGGACTGGTGATAGATTTGAGGTTTAGGCGGCTGATCTCTCCGTTGACGATGGTCTCCAATCGCCGGCGGGAGGGGGGTGTGTGAGAATCCCAGGTGAATCGCAATGCGGTATGGTCTTGACTCAGATCTAAACCAACCGCCTCAGCCCACAACTGCGAATCACGTGGGGAAAGGTTTTCCTGGAGCAAGACGGTCAGCAGATCGCCCTTGATCCTTTTCTCGGCTTCGCGAATAGCCTTAACGCGTGACATCTCAACCGCGCAAACTCGCGCTCCTTGTTCTGCGACCAGGTAATCAAGCATATCCAGCTCGCCAGCAATTCCGATCAACGAGAGGTAGCCGCGGGCAACTTCTCCGACAGTGATCGGTATCACCAATCGAGCCAGGCCTCCAGGAATATCTTGGGTGATGATCACCGGTTGGCTGCCCGCTTTTTTGCGATCTTTGAGCGATTCTGGGAGTGAATCCAGAGTTATCAGCTGCTTTGCGATATCCTCCCAAATAGATGCTAGGGCAGGTGAGGTGCATTCAACTAAAACCCGGCCGCGTTTATCTTGCACCAGGATCCCTTTGCCTGAAATATCAGCCATGGCGGCCACTAGGCTTTTCAATCCCTGTCCATCCGCTTCAAGTTGGGAGAGCTGCGCGTGAACCCTGGCCCCGCGTTCCTGCAATGCGGCGCGTTGGTTGATTAATATCGTCAGCAGTACTCGCTGGGTTTCGATGAGGTCATGATCGCCAGTCACCACAGCCACAGGCAGATCTGCTGGCAGCTTGGTCTTCGCAGGCGGCTTTCCGCCAAGCAAAATGATGGCTGAAACCCCCTTTTGCTGTGCCTTGAGCAGGTTTTCTGAGTTGGCTTCTCGTGATGGTATCAGGAGGACATCACTGGTGCCTGCCTCATTTATTGAAGTTGCAACCCATCCAACCTGAACATCTTGTCCGGGCTCTGCTGACAGCCAGCTAATCGGATCCGAAAATGCTAGACGTGAGAGTTCATTAAGGTTGAAAGATTGCCCGTCCATTTCCTTCTTTGAGCACCTGCCCGGAGACCACCCCCTGAACTTATCTCCATTTTCCTTCAGTTGGTAGCCTCAAATTATAGCATGCGGGTGAGTCAAGCGGTTATAATCATTTGAATTATCAGCCAATGGACGGGTAGGTTTTCTTATTTGTTGAACGAATTTTCACCTTCATCAGTAAACTATCTAACCAGCTGGCGGAAAAGCAATATCCTATGAATTACAGGAGGGTATTCCCATGGCTACCCTGGTAATGAAATTTGGGGGTACTTCTGTAGGCAGCCCGGAAGCGATTACCCAGGCAGCCCGGATCGTGAAGTCAACCAGTCAGGATTGGGATCGCCTGGTCGTGGTTGTTTCGGCAATGCGTGGAGTGACCGATCTCCTGATCCAAAGCGCAGATACTGCTGCCAGGGGGGACGAAAGTACTTATCTCGCTTTGATCGAGGAAATTAAGTCTCGCCATCATGCAACGATTGAAGAACTGCTTGCGAATCGGGATGAACGTGCTCGCCTGTCCGCGTTGATCAACGAGTACATCGCAGAGCTGAGCGCCTACTGCCGCAGCATTCATGTTCTAGGTGAAGTGACTCCGCGCGGGATGGATACCATCACCTCCTTGGGCGAGCGGATGAACGCCCGGATTGTAACCGCCGCCCTAAATGGAGATGGATTTGAAGCTCAGGCTGTTGACGCGACGGAGTTGATCGTCACAGATGCCAATTTTCAAAATGCATTACCGCTCGAAGGTGCCACCAGGGAAAAAACACTCGCCGGACTCGATCCCCTATTGAATGAAGGTGTTGTGCCTGTGGTGACGGGTTTTATCAGTGCAACTCAGTCTGGGATTATCACCACGTTGGGGCGGGGGGGCAGCGACTACACCGCAGCGATTTTGGGCGATTGTCTTGATGCACAGGAAGTGTGGACCTGGACGGATGTCGATGGGGTCATGACCGCTGATCCACGCATAGTCCCTGATGCGCGGGTGATACCGGAACTATCCTTCAGCGAAGTCAGCGAACTGGCTTATTTTGGCGCTAAAGTTCTCCATCCGAAGACGCTGCGCCCGATCATCGAACGCGATATCCCTCTGTGGGTAAAAAATACCTTCAACCCGACCTTCCCTGGCACGAAAATCACCCGGTCTGCCAGTTCGGTCGAGGGAAAAGTGACTGCAATATCTACGATCAGGAATCTGAGCATGATCACGGTCGAGGGGCGCGGCATGATGGGCGTTCCAGGTATCGCTGCCCGGACCTTCGCCGCCGTCGCCCGGCAGGGAGCAAGCGTGCTGATGATCTCCCAGGCCTCGTCGGAACAATCAATCTGTTTCGTGATTCCCACTCCAGCGGCGCAGTCCGTGATTGAGTCGGTAGAATCCGAAATGGAGCTGGAACTGAGCCGCCGCGACATCGACCGGGTTTGGGAGCAGGATAACATCGTCATCGTCACAGCTGTTGGGGCAGGCTTGCGTCATACCCCAGGTATCGCGGGGCGGATCTTTAGTGCCCTTGGAAAGGTTGAAATCAACGTCATCGCCATCGCCCAGGGGTCATCCGAATACAGCATTTCGATCGTGGTAACTGAGCGAGATGCGGATCACGCCATGCGGCAGATTCACCAGGAGGTAATTCTCAATGGATAAAATTCCTGTAGGAATCTTGGGCGCGACCGGCGCGGTAGGTCAGCGGTTTGTACAGCTGCTCGCTGATCATCCCTGGTTCGAGATTACCGCCCTGACCGGCTCGGAGCGCACAACCGGCGGTGTTTACCGGGATGTTTGCCGGTGGGTGCTGGATGAAGATATCCCTGAGTCAATCGGCGAGATGAGCGTCCGTGAAAGTGATGCCTCCCTGCCCGCCCGGCTCCTGTTCTCAGCCCTGCCAACGCGGGCGGCGAAATCCCTGGAACCCGTGCTTGCAGAGTCAGGATTCGTTGTCTGTTCCAATGCCTCCGCCTACCGCCAGGATCCTGATGTGCCCCTCATCATCCCGGAAGTCAATGGCGACCACCTGGCCCTGCTTGAGCGACAAAAGTCAAACCGGGGATGGAGGGGGTTGCTCGTCACCAGTCCCAACTGCACAACCACCGGCTTGGTAATGGCGCTTAAACCACTCGACCAGGTTTTTGGGGTGCGTCAAGTTTTCGCCACTACCTTGCAAGCGGTCTCTGGCGCAGGTTATCCCGGTGTGCCGTACCTGGATATAATCGACAATATCATCCCTAATATTCCCGGAGAAGCCGAAAAGATCGGACAGGAGACCCAGCTGCTACTTGGTAAGTTCGAAGATGGAGAACGAATGCCAGGGGAAATCGGGCTCAGTATCCAGACCAACCGGGTGCCGGTATTCGATGGGCACACGGTGAATATGTCGGTTAAGTTCGAGAGTCGACCGCCTGTGCAAGAAGCCATACAAGTCTTGCGTGAGTATCATGGTTCAGGAGGTACTGCTGAACTGCCCAGTGCTCCTGAGCAGCCTGTCCTGGTCAGGTTGGAACCAGACCGGCCGCAACCTCGCCGGGACCGGGGCGCCTCCAAGGGCATGTCGGTGACAGTGGGCAGCATTCGCCCATGTCCACTTCTGGATTTGCGCATGATCAGCGTGGTTCACAATACTTTACGGGGCGCGGCCAGCGGATCGATATTAAACGCCGAATTATTGGTCAGCAAGGGATATCTCTAAGGACTTTCCCTTTGAGGTAATATTCAGATTGAAGGGGTGCCTTCATGAAAAAATATGGTCGATCGACAGTAAGCGAGTTCCTGGAGGATTTTGTGGTGTATCGCAATCTCGATCCCATTGATGCGCGCCTGCCATCTTTGGCAGAAATCAGGCAACAAATCGGTATATCTGCCACTGGAACACCACGAAAA
Source organism: Anaerolineales bacterium (assembly GCA_041558875.1). Lineage (GTDB taxonomy): Bacteria > Chloroflexota > Anaerolineae > Anaerolineales > UBA4823 > PFL25. The sequence goes on along the minus strand of JBFFEL010000018.1, from coordinate 15,544 downwards.
ACCAGCCCCGAATATGCCCGCGTTATTGCATCCTTGCTCCAAGCGGCCAATGAACTCGGGGAATCTGCCTCCAAGATAGAAAGAGTGGTCTTTGTTGGAGACACACGCTTGAATGATGGCACTGCCTTCCAGAATATATGCCTGGTAGGAAATTGGCCTGGCATGGCCTTTGTCGCCTCAGAAGATGAAGCGCCTCCACAGCTTGAGGTTGACCAACGGGACGCTGGAACCTTAATCTACGCCAACCGGTGGGCGGCCATTGGTGAATTTCGGGATTTCTGCCAGGAACAGGATTTCAAATTTGACGAAAGAACGGTGGTCCTGCTGGACCTGGATAAAACCACGCTGGGGGCGCGCGGCCGAAATGATAAAATCATCGACCACGTTCGCCTTGAAGCGGGATTCCAAACAGTGAGCGGACTTCTGGGAGAAGATTTCGATCCTGCTGGATTCCAGACTGCCTACGAACGCCTCAACCAACCTGAATACCACCCTTTCACCGCAGATAACCAGGATTTTCTGGTTTATATTTGCCTGATCCTGGGAGGGGGGCTTATCGACCTGGATGAACTGGTGGTTGAGGTGAATTCCGCGAGAATGGTCAATTTCGAGCAGTTTATAGGTTATGTGAACCAGAATGCCGACCGGCTGCCAGCCAAGTTGGGCAGCATCCACCAGGAGGTATTCGCCCGGGTGAGCCAGGGCGATCCAACTCCATTCAAAGAATTTCGTTATAAAGAATATGAAACCACGGCTGCCCACATGGGCAACCTTGATCCAGCGGCCTCCGTGGAAGATCTTTTATCAAAGACAATCACCATCACCCAGGAGGTCCGCCAGGCAGCCCTGACCTGGAAATCCCTGGGGGTCTTACTGTTCGGCATTTCAGATAAACCGGACGAGGCTTCCCTGCCTACTGAAGCCTTAGCACAGCAAGGTTGGCAACCTATCCACCGCATCGAGACGGATATTGTAGGAGAATGAAAGATGAGTTATCAAAGCTGGTACGAATGTGTCCGGGGATGCGGTCGCAAATACTCTATCTACGAAGTTGTCTATCACTGCGAGGAGTGCGGGGGATTGTTGGACGTGCAGCACGACACGGAGGCATTGAAAGATCGCAGTCCTGCGGAGTGGAAGCAGCTCTTCGATCGGCGCTCCAGGACAAATGAATGGCCGTTCGGGAGCGGTGTATGGGGAAAAAAGGAATGGGTTTGTCCACAATTAGAGGACGAAAATATTGTCTCGATGTTCGAAGGGCATTCCAACTCATTCTGGGCCAGCAAGCTGGGGGAGCAGATCGGTGTAGAGGATTTATGGATCAAGCTGTGCGGAAACAGTCACACAGGGTCATTTAAAGACCTGGGAATGACGGTCCTGGTTTCCGTTGTGCAGCAGATGATCGCCGATGGTAAGCCCATCAAAGCCGTCGCCTGTGCTTCCACGGGGGATACCTCGGCCGCACTGGCGGCTTACGCTGCCGCAGCTGGCATCCCGGCCATCGTGCTCCTGCCGCGCGGGAAGGTCTCGATTGAGCAGTTGATCCAGCCGATCGCCAATGGGGCAACCGTTCTGTCACTGGACACCGATTTTGACGGATGTATGCAGATCGTGCAGCAGTTATCCGCAGATCCTTCGATTTACCTGGCGAACTCGATGAACTCGCTGCGCATCGAAGGACAGAAAACAGTGGCCATCGAGCTGGTCCAGCAATTCGATTGGCAGGTGCCGGACTGGGTTGTCATCCCTTGCGGGAACCTGGGTAATGTCAGTGCGTTAGGTAAGGGGCTTTTATTGATGAAAGAGCTGGGTCTGATTGATCGGCTGCCCCGTATCGCCTGCGCACAAGCGCAAAATGCAAATCCGTTTTATTTGAGCTACGAAACGGGATTTGAAGAGTACTCGCCAGTCATGGCCAAACCAACCCTGGCCAGTGCGATCCAGATCGGAAATCCGGTCAGCTACGAAAGAGCAGTGAAAGCCTTGCAGGCATGCAATGGGGTGGTTGAACAAGTTACTGAGGACGAACTGGCCAACGCAGCGGCGCACGCAGATCGCACCGGGTCGTATGCCTGCCCGCATACGGGTGTGGCACTGGCGGCATTATTCAAATTAGTCGATCGGGGTGTTATCGAGAAAGATCAGCGCGTGATTGTAATCTCCACCGCCCACGGCTTGAAATTCTCACGCTTCAAGGTTGACTACCACCAGCAGGAGCTGCAGGCGGTGGTGGAGCAGTATCCCAATCCTCCCATTGAGCTCCCGGCGGATTATGAGACTGTGCGCAACACGATTGGAGACGTGGGGTCGAAATCTAATTCCTAAGGTACTTATTTTTACAAAGAAAAATAGACTCGGCCTCCCCGAACATTGGTTTGGAAGGATATCATTTCTAAATCATCCCTAATTGTTCACCAAGTTGTTGCATTTCTTCGAATCGCCAGCGTTCATTCTCGTGGGTTGTCCATTCAGGTCGCTCCCCCAACCAGCGGAAGTGCCAGTATAGCTGCGCTGTCTCAAAAGTTCTCTCAAATTCCGCCGGCGGTCCTTCTGGCCAGCGAGCCGACTGGTATTCTGAAATACATTCCAGCCTGATTTTTTCTGACCAATTATCGGTCAGACTCGCCAGATCTATCTCACCAGTGGCTATTGCAGCCGACTCCCAGTCGACGGGGTAAATTTGTTCTTTGTAATAAAGAACATTATTTGGATAATACTCACCATGGATTATGGTGCATGACGGTTCTAGAAGATCATAAACAACCTCTCTAAATTCCTTACATATAGTCTCTAACCAGGGATAGCTCTTGTGTAAGTGATTGGCAAATGACGAGGTCCTATCGGCCCAACCACAATAATAATTTGAATCGTGCCTTTTGAGGAATGGAATTGATTCCTTGCGTAGAAAAGCTTCTCCCTCTAGGTGAAATTGCCCTAACCAGCGTGCAGCTGCATGCATCGAGGTATGATAAATCGAGACTTTGACATGTAGATCTTCCTCGAAATACTGGAGAAATATCCATGCCTCACCGGCTGCTTCATCTTGATAAGCGCCATAGAACATTGGTGAGGGGATCTCCAAATTTTTCAGCACTTGGCGATATACATCAATTTCATAGGAAAGGTCCCCTCTATGGCCGAAAGAATTATGGCTGAATCCGGCTGAATATTTGCAAAAAAGCTGCAGTTCACTCCCATCACTCAATCGGCAGGAGATGATCTCGCTTGGAAATGTACTTGCCAATGAATTCGGTTCTCGATTGAGGATTATCACCTGGCCATTACCAGAGTCATTTTCCCCCAAGATATTGTTTATTTCCTTGGTGAGGAACTGCAGCTCAGGAAATTCGTGTTTAGAGAAACGCATTAGATCAATTTTGCCACGGGGAGGAGTTGATTAAGTCAGTCAACCATATTTTACAGCGTTGCAAGTGATACATCGATTGTTCAATTGTTCTTTCTTCAAGTTGGGATGAGATCCAATCCAGGTATACCACGCAGCGGAATACTTTGCCGACGGCTGCCAGCCGGTTTAATGCTTCGATGCTTAATTCCGGCCATGAACCCTGTACGCGATTCCAATATGTGGGGATATCCACCCTGGAGATATCTTCGGCTGGGCTGCCCCAGCCGGCCTTCTCCCAGTCGAATGGCAGAATTGTGATTCTGTTCTCAATTATCCGAACCGCTACATTTTTGGAAATAAAGTCACCATGGACTAAGGTGTTTGGATTCCCATTACAGATTACCCTGAATTGTTCCCAGATTCGATCCAGGTCTTCGTAGTGAGTTTCCATTACATTGAGTAATTGAATTTTGTCCGCATCAATGCCAGGATTGGATCGGAAAGATTGAATCTTTTTACGGCTGTTGCGCAGCAGCTTCATATAGTGGTCTGTGTCCCTCAACGGCAATTGAGCTGATTTAGCGAGATGTTCAGTGTAGGTGTTCATGCTTCCCAGCCACTTTGCGGCAGCTATTCGGTGTTCTGTATTGTTTGGTTGATATCTTTCACCACTGACATCTTCCAAAAACAACCAGCTGAATTCACTTTCCTTTTCGTGAGCAGTACCATAATAATGCACAGTCGGAAGCGATAAATTTGGCAGAATTTCCTCATATAGCAACCGTTCGATGCGGGTTATGTCAGGTAGGGATCTCTTCGCAATAATATTGGATTCACCTAATCCAATGCCGAAAAGCCTGACAGCCATTTGACTGCTATCAGATTCCTCTATCAATTCGACCCGCTGTGGTACTTGTGATTCTGGTTGTACTTCCATCCAGGCAGTGACGGCTGGATGTTCAAGCATATTTTGGCTGTTGATCACAGTTTCCTCTGGATTAGTGAATAATTAAGCAGTTGTGTGCAACAAGATCACAGTTCACTTTATAGGAGTTTAGATGAAGATGTTCACTCAAATATTGAGTAATCTCGAATTTTATGAGTCAGTTGATCCATGTTGCAGTTTGAATAGTTGCATTCAGGACAGATGCATAGATATTGTAGTTATACAAAAGACCATCCAGGTAAGTCTCCCTGTGATTGAAATCCGGGATACTTTTACAAATTACCTTTAACGACCAAAACAATTGCCCAAGATTGGCTAGCTGCTTAACAGCGTGAAGATCGAATTTTGGCCACTTTTCCTTTACAATGTTTAAATAAGTTTCATAATCTGGAACGGTATGTGGAAGGTCCTTATATGGTAATCCTAAAACTCCCAAATCCGTAGCAGGGAGACCCCAACCAGCACTTGCCCAATCAAAGGGAAATAATGCCAACTCATTTTGATTCAATTTAATGTGGACATTTTTTACTTGGCAATCCCCGTGTACAACGGTACGCGGGAATTGGCTGCAAAAATTCTCAATCTTGTTCCAGCGTATTTCTAAATATTCACACATTCCGAGGATATTTTGGAAAATCTCTTTATGGTTTATATCAGGTGAATAGCGTATTTGAATTCTTGGGATCATCTCTCGACAAGAATGTAAATATTGTCGATAATATTCCGCCCCCCGGTTGGGAAGATCGGATTTTAATTCCGATATTTCAGCAACAGCGTTCAACTCACCAAACCACTGCGATGCTTTAGCGCGATGATCCGCGATCGTTGGTATCAATCGTTGGTTCCCCACATCTTCGAGAAACAACCACCAATAAATTTCATCCTGCTCCTTCAAAAACCCGTAATAATTGGGAACAGGTAAATTCAGGTTGGGAAAAAATTCTTCATAAATAATTCTTTCAATCATTGCTTTTTCCGATTTGGAGCGTTTTGCAATCACTCCGGAAGTTTTTGACTCCAAATCATGCAACTTGTAAACAGAACCTTTTGATTTTTGTGACAAGATTTCGATCTGGGTAGGCTCAAAAGAATTTGGCTGTAATTCCTGCCAAGCTTTTACTGCCGGGTGATCAAGCAAATCAGTATCAATTATTTCTTTTGTTTTTAAGTGTGTCATCAATATTGCCAAATTGGTGTCTTCTATACCTATAGCCTGTCGATTAAATTCGTGAGGACTTTATCTGAGTCAAAATAGTTTTCGGCTATCTCTCTAGCGGCTTTTGTATGGATTTCGTATTCATCTTCAACCTGATCAATTGCCTCAACGGCTTCCTGAACATTATTAAAGGAAAGAATACCTTCTCCGGTGGGGATAACACTAGAAAATCCAGTATCCTGGACGACAACTGGTTTACCGGAAGCAAGATAGCAAGCGCTCCGTTCGCTGAACCAACCTGGTTGTCCTTTAACGTAAGCGTTTTTGGCGACACTCCATTCACCTTTTGATGAATGAATATACTCTCTGTATGAATCGAGATTTCCGCATGTATTGATGGAGTCAACAACAAACCAACCTGCTTTTCTGAGTAGGTCCTCGGGAGACCAATCAGTCACCTCACCAACTAATTCAACAATTTCTGGGGCTTTTTTCAAGTCCCCATCTTGCCATTCTTGGTGCTGTGTTCTTCCGAGGGCAACTTCCAATTCAACGGGCGCTACTTGATCAGCAAGTTTGAGAAATTGTTTGAATTCAACATCCTTCTGGCCGAAAATCTGGCCAGCGTAACTCAGCGGTTTGTAGCTGGTCCAACTCATGACAGTTGTATAACGTTCTCGTTTCCTTGGAGTTGATGGCCACTCATCTAAAAAAATGGGTTGCCGAGTAGGGAGCCAAGTTATTCCTTTGTTATTACTACCTGAAGAAATTAACTCGCCAAAACTGAAGTGAATGTCATGAGCTTCAACACGATCGACAAAATCTTTTTCCCCCATTGCCATTTTAACCTGGGTAATGACAGGATCGGTATCTATATAAATTAGATGGGGAATATGGCGGTACTCGGAAGGTTTTTCTAACGTCCCAGAGACGTTTATAAGCATATCTGAAGAATTTATTATCCTCTTTCGATGGGAATCGGAAATACCAAACCATTTATTTTCATGAGGAAATCGATAAGCCCATTTATCTTTTAAACCGTAACGCGTCAATATCTTTTCTAAATTTCTGGTGTTATAAGTGCAATCTCTGGAAATCCAATTATTTCCTGTTGGCCCTCCATCCAAATTATATGGATATTCTCCCGAATCTTCGAAATAGAAAATATCATATCCGAGACGGGAAAGCCCAAGTATGTAGTGTAAATAGTGCCAAGCAATACCACCTAAATTGGGGTGTTGTGCGATCAAGCCAGTAACAATGATGCGCAGTTTTGTACTCAAAAGATTGATTCCATGAAAGAGGAAGATGGAGAAAATAGCAAGCAGGGCATGATTAACAATCCCTCCGTACATAGTTTTTATGGGACACAATTCCCAGATTGAATTTATTATTGATCTTCATATTGAACTCACATCTTGGCGTTTGTGTTTCTTCCTTGATATTATCAGCTGGCCCAAGGATAAAACTTGTCCTTGAATGAATAGAATTAATTTCGCTGTCCCATTAAATATTCCTTGGCGAGTAAAAAAGAAACCAACTTATAAAACCTGATTTCTCTAACGGCTAATTGTTCTTAATGATTGCAGATTCAAGCCTGTTCAAGGCAAGCTCAATCTTGATAGATCTTGCAACGTCTTGCTCAATGTTAACCACTTTTCCATTATCAATCATTATCAATACGTCACAATTTTCAAGTGTGGTAAGTCGGTGAGCAATCATAAAGGTAGTACGATTTTGCATCAGACGGTCCATCGCTTCAATGATCCCAGATTCAGTTTTTATATCTACTGAACTGGTTGGTTCATCCATGATCAATATGGGTGCATCTTTTAAAAATGCGCGGGCGAGTGCGATGCGTTGCCTTTCACCGCCGGAGAGCCGCAATCCTCTCTCGCCAACTTGAGTAGCGTAACCATCGGGTAGAGCAAGTATAAAATCATGTGCATTGGCTGCCATCGCTGCTTTTATGACCTCGTCTTGACTTGCGCCTGGTTTCGCATACGAGATATTTTCGGAAATGTCGGTTGAAAACAGGACGGGTTCTTGAAGGACGATGGCGAACTGTTCGCGGAGGTCTGCGACCTTATAATCACGCAAATCTTCACCATCGAGGAGAATCTGGCCTGAACTAGGGTCGTAGAACCGAGTGAGCAGACTCACCAGTGTGCTCTTTCCAGCACCAGTGTGTCCGGCTATTCCCGCGCGTGTGCCAGCGGAAATGACGAATGAAACATCCTGCAATACAGGTTGATCTTCCTGGTAAGAAAAACTCACATTATCGAATACCACCTCTCCTCTCGCCCGAGCAAGAGTTAGGGCATCAGATTTTTCAAGAACATCTGGTGGTTCATCCATCAGATCAAATGCCCGCTCAGCACTGGCCAGATGAGATTGTACGCTGGCAACCTTTCTGCTGATAGTCTTTAGAGGTTTATAAAACTGTGCTAGGTAACCTAAGATGAGTAGCAAACTTCCGAGAGTGAGAATCCCGGTTAGGATATTGGTTATCCCAATAAACAAGACGGCTGCAGTTCCAAAGGCAGTCGTGATCCCAAGCAAGAGACCCAAGAAACCCGAAGATAGTTCATAACGGATACGAGCTTGCATACTATCGCTGGAATGACTGATGAATCGTTCCTGTTCACGCTCCTCTTGACCAAATGCTTTTACAACCCGCAAACTAGTTAATACTTCTTGAATTACCGAAAGGGCTGTGCTTTCAAGCTTCTTCACCTGGCGGGATTGTTGACGCAGGTTTGTGCGGTAAAGCCTGGTGATCAAAAAAAGAATCGGTGAGATTGCTAATGCAACAAATGCTAGGCGCGCATCAATACGGAAAATTATGTATAACATCGAAAATAAGGTGATACTGGCTGTAATAAATGGAATTAATCCATCAATTGCAATATACTGAACCGCAGAAGTGTCGTACTGGATTCGATAAGTTGAATCGGATGTACCAGTAGTGTCATGATATGACAAAGACAAACGCTGAACATGGCTGAACAACCTGGCGCGAAAATCCAGGACTAGTTTTTCTCCTGTATAAGTTCGCATCAATGAGCTGCCCAAAGATTGGAAGCCGGTAAGTAAGGCGACTAAAATCATGAGGATGACAGCCAACACGAGGATTACCATTTTTGATTGTTCGGCGGCAGGGAGCAACCTGTAAACGAAATCAGGCAGTGATTCTTCCCCAAGTACACTGTCTACCGCGATTTTTAATGGGATTGGAACCAGAAGTGCCAATGGAGTCGCCAAAATATCTAACAAGAATATACCGAATATTAACTTCCAATAAGGCTTTGCTTGCTGGATCAACCTTTTGTAAAGTTTGATATCCCGGTTGCTCATTTGGGTTAAGACACCTTTTCTCCCTCGCCTTGATCTATTGCATTGAGTAAAGACGCCATTGCTGTGGAGCAACTCCAGATTATGCGGGTAATCAAGAATACTGCAACTATTCCGAGGATGCTTCCAGTAATCCAGGCTTGGTCATTGGCGGCAAGAATTGCTAGTATTGCAAACAACGAAATGAGAATAAGGCTGACTGGATCGACTCTCGGCCATGATCGAAACCGGATTAATTGATTGCCAGACCCGTGATCTTCAACTGCCATGAATGTGCGCACTGAACTTAACATTCCGTCGCGCACCTCGAGGTCCCAACGATCATAATCACCTCCGCGTAGGACAACGACGTTTTCTGATTGAAGGGATTCTTCGACAATTTCTAACCTTTTCTCAGGTGCCACCCAGTTTTCACTCCAATAACTGGAAGTACGCACAATTGGGATTGCTAAATTCAACTTATGATTGTGTCTTCGAATAAACGAATAATTGTGCATCCGTCCCCACAAGCGTGCTAAAGGTTGGATAATGTGCAGGTACGACGTAAGGGTACGGATTTTCAACTTTTCCAGAGTTGAACGATTGCGATTTGAATAAGTGGCTTCTTTACTACTCTGAACTGCCTGGATGATCGGCAACGCGACCGCGAGAATCAGGAACGGTGCCGCGATCATCATCGGTTTCCACATTATGCCGAGGAGGGAGAGTCCAAATAGCGTGGCAATCAAGAAATACCATTCGGGCATCAGTGAGAGTGATAGCAGGGTGCCGGATCCAGGATTGTAAAGGGACTGGAACGGTGCGCTGCCCCAACTACCATGGAATACTTGCGAACGGCGAAATGGGAGGGCGCGGGTGAGTCCAGGACCATAAATCCGCCCTCGCCAAAGCCAATGACCCAGCGAGTTGTGTTTTTGGGGCCATTTTCTCATTAATTGTGATTCGGCTTTTCCGTAACCGACTTGTTGTTTCCAGTAGCTGCGGACCGAATTTCGTCTGTGGTGCCAAACGGTTGCAGCCGGGTTTATTCCCAATGTAGCGCCATTTTGCTGCAGGCGCCAGCAGATATCAACATCATCTCCGGCTACACGGAATTGAGGGTCAAAACCACCGATTTTCTGCAAGTCATCCTTTCGAAAGGCCATGTTACAGCCAGGTATGTGTTCCGCTTCCTGGTCAGAAAGCAGGACATGGACTGGATTGCCTGGTGCGTTAGTAACACATTCACTTACAAAACCATCATCTGGTGGAGATATATTTGGTCCCCCAATACCCGAATATTTAGAATTATTAAATGAGGTCGTCAGGTAAGTCAACCAGTGCTCATCTGGGTAGGCGTCGTCGTCAAGGTAGGCAATAATTTCCCCTTGTGCGGCGTTCAGACCCGTGTTTCGCGCATTACTGAGCCCATTATTTTTGGTGCTGATCACCTGAATATCGTACTCATTTATTATTTCTAAGGTAGCGTCTGTGGAACCATCGTTTACGAAAATTATTTCGTAGTTGGGGTAATCTAATCTTGTTAATCCCTCACAGCAGTCGCGAATTCTCTCCGCGCCGTTGTAAGTACAGACGATCACCGAAACGGATGGCCAGTTGCCATTGGATTCAATCGGGACTTTCTTATATGCCTCCCTGACAACAGCTAATGATGGTTTGGCATTCCGATCATTGGTTGTCAGTCCAAATTCCCAATCATCGACTTCAGCACCCCCTCGATACCATTCGTCAGTCCAGGAAAAAATTACCACTCCGGCGCAACCGGCATTAAATGTTGAACGGATTTGCCATTCCAAAACATTTGCCTGAGTGTCTTCGCCATTGCGCAAACTGTCCAACCCGATTTCACTCATCACGAGGGGGCGTTCCCCTGCGATATTGTGGAGCCTGGCTAGGTACGCTTCAAAAGGTCCTTGTGATTCAAGATACACATTGAAACATAAGAAATCGAGAAACGGGAGCTGCAGATACTCGGTAGTTGGGTAATTGACGTACGTTACTAAACTATCTGGGTCTACAGATTTTATTGTCAGGTAAAGACCCTCTATATAGCGTTCGACTCGTCGATGGCCGAGCCAACGGACGATTGATGCTGGGATTTCGTTGCCAATTCCATAACAAAGTATGGCTGGATGTCCTGCGCATGCATTGACTTTTGCACGTATGATTTCGTTGATATTCGGAGATTTCTTCTTATCGATCAAATACCCTATATATTGCTCAGCTGAGAGTCCAACCATGACCCGCAAACCATGATCTTGGGCGATATCAAGAAGTGCCCGGGGAGGTGTTGTGTGTGGGATGCGCACAGTATTGATCCCGTTCGCAGCCATAGAGGCAAAGTCTTTATTAATTACCTCATTGTCGAAGTATTCGTTGCCATCTTCGTCAGGCTGAAAGGCGCCATAGCTCACCCCACGAACATAGAACTTCTCATCTCCTACGAAGATGAATTTTCCCTGGACGCGTGGACGAACAGTGTCGATAGTCCCTGGTGAGTTGTCAAGTATTGCCATTATTCAAACACCCTATACGCACTGCACACATTCAACCTTTTTAAAGGTTTAGTGCTTCGACGAGACCCCACCCGAATTGGAGGGCAACCTTGAAAAAGCTATCTCTTGTTTAACCCCTACCGAAGAGTAACTTAAAATAACGAATATGACTTAAATACAATCAGAATTATAGTGGATTATTAATTCAAAGTCAATCGAATAGGACAGGGGAGGTCCAATAATTCTGTAAGTTAGCTGGCAAATTGATATTTATGGAAAAATTTCCCATTTTCTGCAATCTGTGATAGTTAATATACGTTTCAATTCTTCCCAATTCATTTATCAAATTGACCCGGTCCGTCCAGAATTGGTCACAGGTGAATTTCCCAACCAAAGTTCAAAGCGCCTTGAACTCTAATACTCGTGCGACAATCATTAAGCGGCCATCTCATTGAAAAAGCTGTATTGATTTTATTGACAAATATGTTCACCAAAACTCCATTACTATACATTTTGGAAAAGGCAAGTAGAAATACTCAGTTTGCATAGTTAGATCCTATAATTAAGTGTAAAACAAACCGAATTATGGGGTATAAATGCCAATTTCATTTGTGACAATTGTCACAAATTAGCTGATACATTTGACACTGCAAAAATCTATTGATTGGCTTAAAATGTCCCAGATTGTGAATTTTAACACAATAAGAACTCGCTTGTCTTTTAGGAGCTTTTTATGAATGCACAACAAGAGGTAATTGCTGCCCTCCAAGCGATCCCCTGGTTCCAAGAACTCTCCGACCAGCACTTCGATTTGATGTGCAGTATCACCCACCTGGTCGATGTAGATCAGGACACGATCATCTTCTCTGAAGGGGATAAAGAAGAAAACCTATACATCGTCTTGGAAGGACGAGTTGCGATCGAGCTATTCAACTCGGTGCAGGGCAAGATTCGCATCTTTACCGCTGAACCCCTGGATGTTATTGGCTGGTCTAGCGTGACTCCGGTAATTCGCCAGCGGACGGCCAGTGCGAGGGCCGTGCTGGATAGTCGCTTAGCAGCAATTGACGGTCGTGAGCTCCGAAAGCTCTGCGATCAAGATCGCGAACTGGGTTACATCATTATGCGCCGCATCGCCAATGTGATTGCCGCACGGCTGATGGTCACCCGTCTGCAGCTGCTCGATTTGTACGCACACCCGCAAGGTGATTGAAACTATGGTCGAAATGAATTTGAACATTGGTAGCAAAATCTCCATTCAAAAAACAGAGCTCGACAGCTTGATAAAAGCGCTGAGAGAAACCGGGTATGAGACCATTGGACCTGTCATGCAGAACCAGGTGATCAGCTGCGCGCCAATCGAAAAACTGGACGACCTGCCGCAAGGCTATTCCAGTGAAGGTGAGCGCGGCTGCTTCCGCCTCCAACAAAATAATCACAACCGGTATTTTGATGCCACCCCTGGTTCTGATTCCTGGAAGAAATTCCTCTTCCCACCCAGAACCACACTTTTTTATGCGGCCAGAGAGAATGGGAGGTGGAAGGAATTTATCAACCAGGAGGAGGACAAAAAATATGCCTTTATCGGCGTGCGACCATGCGATCTGGCAGCCATAAACATACAGGACAAGGTGTTTATTCGGGAAGATTATGTTGACCCAATCTACAGCACCCGGCGCGCAAAAGCTCTGATTCTGGTGGTGAACTGCCTGTATCCCAGCAGCACATGTTTTTGCACTTCGATGGGCACTGGACCGCAAGCAACCACTGGATTCGACTTGAGTTTAACCGAATTGGAAGATGTGTTCCTGGTAGAAATTGGTTCTGATGCCGGAATCTCACTGGTCCAAAACATTGAGTGGAGCCCAGCTTCAGCGAATTATCTGCAAATTGCATCCCAGAAAATGGAGAAATCCGCTCAAAACATTACCCGAAAAATCGAAGAGCCTCAATCGGTGCCTGCTCTGCTGCTATCCAACCTGGCTCACCCTCATTGGGATAAAGTTGGTGGTCGCTGCTTAAGCTGCACAAACTGCACACATGTCTGCCCCACCTGCTTCTGTTGGGAGGTGGAAGACAGTACTAATCTGGCAGGAAATCACACCCATCGCACCCGCGTCTGGGATTCGTGCTTCAATCTTTCCTATGCTGCGCAAGCTGGGGGCAACATCAGGCCCACTACTAAGTCTCGCTACCGCCAGTGGCTGACCCACAAGATGGGAACCTGGGTGGAGCAATTTGGGGAATCTGGGTGCGTAGGCTGTGGTCGCTGTATCGTCTGGTGTCCGGCCAAGATCGATATCACTGAAGAAGTTAATTCCCTGCGTGAGGCAACCTCATGAATCCTATCCTTGCTGAATCAACTGCGGCTGTAAAAACTGATTCGTTGCTAACCCCATATTGGGCAGAGGTAGTGGAGATAGCTCCGGAAACAGAAGATATTACCACCATATGGCTGCGGTTCGTTGATCAAGCGCTGAATGAAAGGTACACCTTCGCAGCCGGCCAGTTCAATATGCTTTATCTCCCCGGATATGGTGAGGCGGCCATCTCGATCAGCTCGGACCCCCAACGACCCGAATTGATCGGCCACACCATTCGTTTTGTTGGCAACGTAACCCGGGCCGTTAGTCGCCTTCACACCGGGGATACACTCGGTGTACGGGGTCCATTTGGGACGGCCTGGCCCCTGGAGAATTACCAGGGCAGCGATATCGTGGTTGCTGCTGGAGGCATTGGCCTGGCACCGCTGCGCCCGGTCATTTACCAGATAATCAACCAGCGAGCCAAATACGGTAGAGTTGTGCTCCTATACGGCGCCAGAACGCCCTCGGACCTGCTCTACAGTGGTGAGTTCTCCACCTGGGAAGATAACCAAATCGAAGTTATGACCACAGTCGACCGGGCGGATGAAAGCTGGCTTGGTCAGGTGGGAGTCGTGCCGATGCTTTTCTATCGCTTGAGCTTAGACACCGATAAGACTGTCGTGTTCAGCTGCGGACCGGAGATCATGATGCGCTTTGTCGTTTTCGAGGGATTGGCTCGCCGCATCGCACCTCAGCTGATTTACCTCTCACTGGAACGCAACATGAAATGCGGCCAGGGTTTCTGCGGGCACTGCCAGTATGGTCCCTTCTTCATCTGCAAAGATGGTCCAGTGTACAGCTTCGACCGTTTGGAACCATTCTTTAATCTTGAGGATTTCTAATGACACCGATCCACAAGCCAACATTAGCGGTATATAAATTTTCCTCTTGCGACGGCTGCCAGCTTTCATTATTAAATATGGAGGACGAGCTGCTCGAATTGGCAGAAAAGATAGAAATTGCCTATTTCTTAGAAGCCCGGCGTCAGATCCTACCGGGGCCCTACGACATTGGATTGGTCGAAGGCTCTATCTCGACAGAGGAAGAGGTCGAAAAGATCAAAACGGCCAGGCGTGATTGCCAGGTGTTGATCGCGCTTGGTACCTGCGCCACTTCCGGCGGTCTGCAGTCTCTCAGAAATTTTGGGGATGTAGAAGCTTATAAGAAAATTGTCTACCAGCAGCCCGAGGTGATTGAGGCTCTGCCCACATCATCCGCGATAAAGGATCATGTCAAAGTAGATTTAGAATTGTGGGGTTGTCCGGTGAACAAGGCCCAGGTTTTAGAAGTGATCACTGCCCTCCTTCATGATCGCCGTCCCGTCTTGCCCCAGCACTCTGTCTGCCAGACCTGCAAACAAAGGGGAATCACCTGCGTGATCGTCAGCAGCAATACACCTTGCCTGGGGCCTGTAACCAGGGCAGGCTGTGGTGCGCTATGCCCTGCGGTTAATCGAGGTTGTTATGGCTGTTTCGGTCCGCTACCCCAGGTGGAAATTGAAGCCATGCTGCCGGTATTGAGATCAACTGAACGCTATCCGGGTGAAGCAGTCAATCTGTTGCGGACAATTAGTGGTAATGCGCCTGAATTTCGCCAGGCGGCAGAGATTTTCTTGGAAATGGAGGCAAGTTAATGGTGAAAACGATCCAGGTTCCAGCCCTTGCCCGGGTCGAGGGTGAAGGCGGTTTGTTTATCGCTTTCAAAGATGGTCAACCAGACCAGATCAAAGTCAATATCTACGAACCTCCTCGCTTCTTCGAGGCATTCCTGGAGGGCAGGTACCTCCAGGAGGTTCCGGATATAACAGCCAGGATCTGCGGTATCTGTCCTGTTGCCTACCAGATGAGCGCTGTGCGTGCCTTTGAAAATGCCTTGAAGATC
>JBFFEL010000017.1:0-45313 GCA_041558875.1 Anaerolineales bacterium | reverse complement strand
CTTCTACGAACCGCTGGTCTTCTCTCTGGACAAGGACCGGGGCCCCTCAGCCAAAATGGTGGATGCGCTCAACGAAATTCTGGCCGAGATGCGTTCAGACGGTACACTGACCGACCTCTCACTTGAATTTTATGGTGTCGACATAACAACCCTTGTCACGCCGGAATAAATAAGAACCTGTCCGAATACTTGTCGGTGGCTTTATAGTATGGAAAAACCGCACGACACAATTCCCTCCGGGTTGTTTTCGGATAGATACCAACAGGATTTCGAGGTTATTTTCCAAAAGTGGGGTTGTCAAGACAGTCTTTGGCAGCCCCATTTTGGAATACCTCGTATGAATCTAAAGCTTTGTGATAGAAGGAGGCAATGGCGATGAACTCATCCGGTGAATCTACAGTCCAATCTCTTCCCAGACTTGTAAGATTGCTTCTGATCCTGGTCGCCATCACTGCAGGATTGAGTTTGCTCTATGCAATCCAGTATTACGCCGGCGGGCCGATCCAGTTGGGGGTTATCAGTCGTGTGTATGACCTGGCCCTCAGTCCCGATAAATCCCTAGTCGCTGCAGGTGTCGATGACGGGACCATACGCTTGTGGGACATTAAAAATGGTTGGGAGATGCAATCCCTGGCCGGGCACAGTGGGGCGGTTACCAGCGTCGATTTTACCCCTGATGGCGCTACATTGATTTCTGCGGGAGGTGATGGCACGGTACGTATCTGGGATGTAACCTCCCGCCAGGTCTTAGACATTCAAGAAATTAGCGACAAACCTTTAAATCAAGCTTCATTGGCGCTCGATGGCTCGCTGATGGCTACAATCGGTGATGACGGTGTCGTGCACGTGTTCGACATGGAATCCGGGCAGATGATCCAGTCCATCGGCCCAACCGAGGGTACCAAGTTGGCGGTAGCTGTCAATGCCGATGGCTCCCTGGTCGCCGCTGGGGATGGTGCGGATATCCAGATTTGGGATGCCCGAACGGGCGAGAGTGTCCAAAGGCTGGTAGGTTATTGGGAGGATGAGTCCCAGGAACAATGGTTAGGTCACCAGGAGGAGGTGACTGCCCTGGTTTTCAGTCCTGACGGTCAACTGCTGGTCTCAGGCAGCGTTGATGAAGTCATCAGCTTTTGGGATCTGGAAAGTGCTGAAGTGAACTGGTTGGGTGAAGGTCATTTCTCCACCATCAATGAACTGATCTTCGACGAGGAAGGTAAGAATGTACACTCGGCCAGCGCAGACTTTAAATCCAAGATCTGGCGCGTACCGGGCGGAAAAAGCAGCGAGACTTTCGTGGGTCACTTGAGCGGTGTGAATACAGTGGCCCTCGGTCCGCAAACAAATACCTTCCTGTCGGGCGGTGATGATGGCAGCCTGCGGCTCTGGGATATAACCAACACGACAATGATCCATATCGAATGGACTGCATTGGGCATACAACCCATTTGGGGCGACCTGCTCAGCATCTGGATGCTTCTCAGTGGGATACTGGGGCTGGTCTGCCTGTGGGGATTGTGGAAACGTCGAGGATGGAGCCACCTGCTGAGCCTGGGGGTGTACATCATCGGGCCAACCATCGTGCTGGGCCTTCCTATCCTGGAAATAACCTCCTATCCCTTATCGTTGTCGGCTCGACTCCTGATTGCCTTGCCGTTGCTGATCTTGGCAGCCTGGTATGCACTGCTGGTGTTCGTCCTGATGCGTGATCCGGTAGCTCTTTTTTATGAAGCGCCCGAATCCGCAGAACTGGCCGAGCAATTGATAATCGGCCAGCGTACTCGTACGATTCGCTCTGGGATATTTGTTGCGGCTGTGTGGGTATTTCTGGTCGTACTGCTCTACTCATTATTGCGCCGCTTCAACCTGGACATCCCCTTCATGAGGGAATTCTTGCCCTTCATCATGTCAGGGGCTGGACTGACATTATTCGTCTCGGCGGTCTCTATTGTCCTGGCAACGATCCTGGCCTTGTTCGGCGCATTGGGACGTCTATCAAAGAATCCCATCGCCAACGGCGTCTCCGGTTTCTATATCTCACTCATCCGCGGGACGCCCTTGCTGGTGCAGATTTATATCTGGTACCTCGGGTTGCCCCGCCTGGATATCGTTCTTTCCGCGGTGCCGGCTGGCATCCTGGCCTTGAGCGTCAACTACGGCGCTTACATGACCGAGATCTTCCGGGCAGGAATCCAGGCCGTCAGTAAAGGCCAGCAAGAGGCGGCCGCAGCGATAGGCATGTCACGCGCCCAGACTCTGCGGCGTATTGTCCTGCCCCAAGCTTTCCGCATCGTTATTCCTCCCATCGGCAATGAGTTCATCGCCATGATGAAGGACTCCTCGCTGGTTTCCTTAATGGGGGTTTGGGAACTCACCTTCCGGGCGAACAAGATCGGTCGCCAGTATTTCCGGAATATTGAGACCTTTATCATTGCTGCCGCTTTCTACTGGATCCTGACGGTAGTCTTTCAATTCCTGCAGGGTAATCTGGAGGCATATATGGCGCGTGGCGAAAGGAAATAAACTGATGGCTGAACCCATTATCAAAGTGCGTGATTTGCATAAGTACTTCGGTCCTCTACACGTAGTCAAAGGGGTAGATCTGGACGTGATGCCTGGGGAGGTGGTCGTCATCATTGGACCATCCGGCGGAGGGAAAAGCACATTCTTACGTTGTCTAAATTTTTTGGAAGAGCCTTCTTCTGGTATTGTCGAAATCGATGGCTTCGAGATCGATGCCGCAGATCGTTCACGTCAGCAGCGCAAGCAAATCAGGGAGATCCGCCAAAAGGCGGGCATGGTCTTTCAGCAATTCAACTTATTCCCACACTTGACCGCCCTGGGGAATGTCATCGAAGGCCCTGTCACCGTAAAAGGTTTGTCCAAGAAAGAAGCGACGGAAAAGGCGGAGGAACTGCTGGAATGGGTAGGTTTATCCGAAAAACGCGACGAATTCCCGTCCAGGCTCTCGGGAGGGCAACAGCAACGAGTGGCGATTGCCCGAGCTTTGTGCATGGAGCCCAAAATCATGCTATTCGACGAGCCCACCTCCGCTCTCGACCCAGAATTGATCGCTGAAGTGGTGGATGTCATGGAGCGGCTAGCAAACGAGGGTATGACCATGGTAGTTGTTACCCATGAGCTGCACTTCGCCCAGGACGTCTCTGATCGGGTCATCCTGATGGCTGACGGCATTTGGAGGGAGATAGCTCCCCCTGATGAGTTCTTCACCAATCCAAAGGAGGAGCGCACCCGCCAATTCCTGGCACATATATTGTAAAGTACTGTTTGGTGTTTAGTAGATTTAGAACCCATCGTGATGTGACTCTACATCTGTCGACACGCCCATAACTTTGGCCAAGCCGCTTCTAAGAGGGGATAAAGCAAAGAGAGATGGATGAGATACGCCTATGTCTGTAAATGAAAGCAGAGGGATTCCGATTATCAAGGTGCGTGGTTTGCACAAATATTTTGGCCCCCTGCACGTGCTAAAGGGGGTAGACCTGGACGTAATGAAGGGCGAGGTTGTCGCTATCATGGGGCCTTCAGGCTCTGGGAAGAGTACCTTTTTGCGTTGTCTCAACTTCTTGGAAGAGCCTTCGGCGGGAAGCATCGAAATTGGGGGTATACAGATAAAGGCCGGCCAATCAAGTGGTAAGCGCAACAAACACATCCGCGATATCCGCCACAAGGCATTGATGGTCTTTCAGGATTTCAACCTGTTCCCTCACATGACTGTTCTAGGCAACACCATCGAAGGTGCTGTCACAGTCAAGGGCGTGCCCAAAGAACAAGCTATTGCTAGGGCAGAGGAGATTCTCACCCAAATGGGATTATCTGAAAAGCGCGACGAGTATCCCTCAAGGCTCTCAAGTGGACAGCAACAGCGAGTGGCAATCGCCCGCTCCCTGTGCTTGGAACCCCACATCATGTTATTTGACGCTCCGACTTCAATGCTAGATGTTGAGTTAGTGGACGAAGTGATAGAGATCATAGAAGATTTAGCCGGTCGAGGTATGACAATCGTAATTGTTACCCATAGAGCTCGTGTGGCTCGACATGTGGCTGACCGAGTCGCCTTGATGGACGATGGCGAGTGGGTCGAAATCGCTCCTTCCAAAGTGCTGTTCGACAACCCCAAACAGAAACGCACTCGCCAGTTCCTGGCAAAAATCGTGTGATGTGCCATGGACATTGGACCTGTTTCGACAGCTTTAAGAGATTTTCGACGTGCCCGGCGAAAAGCGGATTTGCAAGAAGTGATTGCCCGTCTAACTGGGAGATCTGCGTTGCTGCTTTCCTATCAGGAAGTGCGCCAGAAGCTCAAGGCCGAAGAAACTGGAAAACGATCGCTACAGGAAATCCCTCTAGATGACATCGTTGGCAGCGTTGGACGCTATAAGGATTTCACCCGGAAGTTCCTGCCGCGCTTAGAAAGCGATAAAGAGCGATGGGCCAGAGTGAAAGCGTCGGTCGATGCTATGGGCTTACAACCGATTGATGTATACCAGGTTGGACAGGTATATTTTGTGCTGGATGGTCATCATCGCGTGTCAGTTGCTAAACAAATTGGCGCCGAAACCATCCTGGCAAACGTGATCGAAGTCCATACCAAGGTGCCCCTTTCACCGGAGGATCAACCCGATGATTTGATCATAAAAGCTGAGTATACCGACTTTCTCGAACATACTCACTTGGATCAACTCCGCCCCAAAGCCGATCTGAAGGTGACTGCTCCAGGACGGTACGATTTGATCGAGGAGCAAATCCAGGTTTATGGATGCAACTTAAGCCAGGAGCAGGAAATTCCTTATGAGGAAGTGGTAACTCGCTGGTACGATGAGGTCTATAATCCGGTAGTGCAGGTTATCCGAGAACGGGGTATTTTACGAGAATTTCCAGGGCGTACAGAAACGGACCTTTATCTTTGGGTTTCAAAATACCGCCAGGAGCTGGTTGATGAATTGGGCTGGAGGATCGATTCTGAAACAGCCTCCGCCGATCTTATCAACCAGTTTAGCTCGAAACCGAGGCGCGTGATCTCCCGCGTTGGTGAAAAGATATTGGATGCAGTTCTCCCTGACGAGATCGAAGCTGGGCCGAAGCCGGGTCAATGGCACGAAGAGAGAGAGTGGACTCGTGAGAATAACAAATTATTTGCTGATATATTGGTTGCCATTACAGGTCGAAAATCTGGATGGCATGCAGTCGATCAGGGGTTGACATTAGCAAAATACGAAGGCAGTGAAATTCACGGCGTCCATGTAGCTCGATCGGAAGGACAACTGGATCAGCAGAAAATATCTTCATATCAAGATATCTACACTCAGAAGTGTACCTCATCAGGAATTAATGGCGATTTTGCTGTCGATGTAGGTAAGGTGCCTCGCATCATTAGTGAGCGGGCGCGCTGGACCGATTTGGTAGTGATCAGTTTAAATTATCCACCAGCACCCCGGCTGATTTCTCGCCTGAGCTCGGGGCTTAGCACCCTGATCCGACGCTGCCCACGGCCAATTTTGGCAGTGCCAGGGCCAGCCACTGGCTTAGAACGCCCGCTCCTCGCCTTTGATGGAAGTCCAAAAGCCGAGGAGGCACTATATATTGGTGCACATATCTCAGGTATGTGGAATAAACAGTTAGTCGTCGTCAATATTCAAGAACCGGAAAGAGCACCTGCAAATGTATTAGCACATGCCAAACAATATTTAGATGAGCAGGGCAGCCAAGCGATCTTGCTTGAAAGACACGGACAGGTGGCTTCCCAAATAATAAAAACAGCCAGTGAATATGAGTGCGACTTGATCATTATGGGTGGCTATGGATTTAAACCTCTTATAGAAATTGCCTTAGGTAGTGCGGTCGATGAGGTTTTACGGCGCAGCCAAATACCTGTTTTGATCTGCCGATAGTCTCTAGCTGGCACGCTATTGGTTTTGGAAGCCTTGAGGGAATGCGCAAACCGGCACCAGGAAAACGCTACCCAAACCAAAGAGACCCAGGCTCGAGGTCGAGAGTTTTTCCTGCAGCACCTCCTTTCCAAGACGATGGAATCAAAGCAAATAATCGACCAGAAAGTCGCTCGTTTCTCCTTTCCACCGCGCTGGCATTACGACCTCTTGGTGGCAAGGTACTTGAGACTTGCCCACGGTTGGTTCAACAAGTATGAGAGTAATTCAAGATGAATGGAGGTGCAGCTTCCAGAAAAGAGATAACACCAGATATGAGAAGGGCGATCATTAAGTGGATCGTCCAGGCGGCCGCGGGGGTCGTGGCATACGGTGTGCTGCTCTTTCTGGCGGCTGGCCAGCTGGATTGGGTGTGGGGTTGGGCGCTGTTGGCTTTGCTGGCTGCCTTCTTGATCGCCCACCCGCTGATCCTGGTGCCGATAAACCCGGATCTGCTGGTGGAGCGGGGCAGGGGACTGCGGGCTGAAGGGGTCAAACGCTGGGACAGATGGATCGCCTCCCTGGCAGCGGGGGTGATGCCGATCATATCGTGGATCGTCGCGGGTTTAGATGTGCGCTTTGGGTGGACGGGACCGGTTCCACTGGGGATTCACCTGGTTGGGGGTCTCGGTATGGCTCTGGGTTTTGGCTTGTTCTTGTGGGCCATGGCCTCAAACGCCTATTTTTCCGAGGGGGTTCGTATTCAAGAAGAGCGTGGTCACGAAGTAGCCACCGAGGGTCCATATCGATACGTGCGTCACCCAGGTTACAGTGGGGCGCTCCTGGCGCAGTTATCCACCCCGCTGCTGCTGGGCTCCTGGTGGGCGATTATCCCCAGCATTCTCTCAGCAGTTCTTTACGTAGTGCGCACATATTTGGAAGATAAGACCTTGATCGCCGAACTGCCGGGATACCGCGATTATGTACTACAGACCAGATTCCGGTTGCTGCCCTGGGTCTGGTAGCATGATGGGAGGCCGATAAAGAATGGCCAGTGCCTGGGTAAAAGTTTCGGATTTACAGATAAAGGAATAAAAATGTATGAATATCAAATAGCTGGGTTGAAAGTTTCAGAAGAAAGCTTGCGAAGCATTTTCAAATCCTTTAATCGCTTTATGATGTTGCTCTGGCGCCTGGGATTAGGTTCTTGGGGCAACGGCACCTCTTTTGGGGGCTCTTTGATGGTGATCAAGCACACCGGTCGTAAGACCGGCCTCACCCGTCACACGCCGGTGAATTACGCCATCGTCGACGGAGATGTCTACTGTACTGCTGGGTTTGGGCGGGTATCTGATTGGTATCTCAACATCATGACCAATCCAGAAGTCGAGGTATGGCTACCAGATGGCAGGTGGGCGGGGATTGCTGAGGATGTGACGGATAAGGAGGGCAATTACAAAATTATTCGACAGGTGCTGATCGCCAGTGGCTTCGCAGGTCCTTTGTTTGGCGCTAACCCAAAGAATCTATCCGATCAGGACTTGATCGACCTGCTGGATAGTTATCGCCTGATCCGCATCAAGCGACCGAATGCCTTGACTGGTCCGGGAGGACCTGGTGATCTGGCCTGGATTTGGCCAGCGGCGACGTTTTTTCTGCTGTGGGTGCTCATCCGGAGACGAAGGAGATAACCGCTGACGAGATGAACCAAATCCTGACCTGGCTCTCTGGGGGTGATCTGCGCTCAGATGGCATGGCTGATGAAGCAGCCCGGTTTGTGCTGAAAAATCCCCAAATAATTGATGACCTGATGGTTGGCCTGAGCGAATCTGACGACGTCATCCGGGGGCGTACTGCTGACGCTCTCGAAAAGATCGCCCGACAAAGACCTGATTTACTGATCGCTCACCTCCACCAGATGGTCGATCTGGTTGGGATGGAACAGGTGCCCATGGTTAAGATGCACCTGGCAATGATCTTTGGCCATCTTGCAGTCTATGAGGATTCTGTTGAGCAGCTGATCTCAGTCCTCTATGACTTGCTTGAGGATGAAAGCGTGTTTACCAGCAGCTGGGCAATTGCTAGCCTATGTATAATCGGCCGGAAATACCCTCGTGAATGCCAGCGGGTCCTCAACCGCCTATCACAGCTGCAGGGAGATCCCGGTGTGGCGATCAGGTCGCGGACCACGAAGGCATTGGAAATCTTGACCAACCCAAAGAAGGAATTCCCAAAAGGTTGGATCAAGAGCGAACATCTCCAGGACATTTAATTGCACAAGAAATCTCAATTAGGATTTGCACTTTCGAAAAAAATTCCTGGTTTCAATATACACCTGAGCGCATAGTAGAATAGATTTAGGATTTTTTACCCGGGCTGCCTGGGAGATTGAAGGAGGGTAACCTGGTGAATGAGACAGTCAAGAAAGTTGTGTTCTGGACGCCAAGGCTGTTTGGCATTCTAATTGCCATCTTTATCAGCTTGTTTGCATTAGATGTGTTCACGGAAGGTTATAGTTTTTGGGAGACGCTCGTAGCTCTCGCGATGCACCTCGTCCCCACAGCGATCATAGTCATCGTATTAGCGATCGCCTGGCGCTGGGAGAAGATTGGCGGCTTTCTGTTCATCATCCTTGGCGTGTTGTATATCGCCTTATTCTGGGGCCCAGATCAAATACCTGGATACCTGCTGATCTCGGGACCATTATTCCTGGTAGGCATTCTTTTTCTGCTGGATGGGTTTCTACAAAGGGAGAGCCAGACCGAATAAGAAATCTAGAATTCGGATAAGTTTTCGCGAGCCCAGCGAAATGCTCATTAACCGCCAGAACGGCTTCTCAAGAAATCAATGGATCGACGACGTGGAGGATATGCAATGAAATCAGAAAAAGAGAAGATGCTGGCTGGAGAGCTGTACAGTGCGCTTGACGCTGAACTTTCATCCGCAAGACGCCAGGCAAGGAATTTGATCAAAGAATTAAACGATTCGCACGATGATGAGCAGGAACGCAGAACGGATATCATCAGCCAGCTCTTCGGTTCTGCTGGCAAGGGCATCTGGATCGAACCGCCATTTTATTGTGATTATGGTTCAAATATCACCTTGGGGGACTATGTCTTTTTTAATTTCAACTGTGTCATCCTGGATCCTGCTCCGGTGGCGATTGGTAATAACGTGCTTTTTGGTCCCAATGTCCAAATTTATACTGCAACTCATCCGATCTCGTATCTTGAACGCAGATCAGGGTTGGAATTCGCCAATGCGATCGAGATTGGCTCGGATGTTTGGATCGGAGGCAGTGCAGTGATCAGCCCGGGCGTGACGATTGGTTCACAGAGTGTCATTGGTACGGGCAGCGTGGTGACGAAAGATATACCGGCGGGCGTGTTCGCGGCAGGCAACCCCTGCCGGGTGATCCGGGAAATCGAATAGAGGTTGGGATTCCGATCAAGAACGCGAATTGTAATGAAATTTTCAGGCATCATATTCGATTTCAACGGAGTTTTGTGGTGGGATCGACCTCTCCAAGAGCAGGCCTGGCGCCAGTTTGCTGCACAGCAAATGGGAATTAACCTTACAGAAGAGATGATGCGGACCGAAATTCATGGGCGCAACAACCAGCATACTTTAGAATTCCTGAGGGGAGCAAAGCTTGATCGTGATGAAGTGAAACAGCTCAGCGAGCAAAAGGAGAAGATATACCGCCATCTTTGCCTGGCGCAGGGTGATGAATTCAAATTATCTCCTGGAGCTGAAGGATTGTTGGATGGATTGATAGCGCATAAAATCCCCCGCACGATAGCAACTGCTTCTGGAGAGGAGAACCTGGACTTCTTCTGCAAGCACCTGTTCCTTGATAATTGGTTTGATCGTTCGCGAATCGTTTATGATGATGGTTCCGGACCCGGAAAACCAGATCCAGAAATCTATCTTCAAGCAGCAAAGAAGTTGAATATTAAAGCAAAAGATTGTGTGGTGGTGGAAGATACGCTATCCGGCATCCAATCTGCGCGATCAGCAGGGATTGGGCACATTGTTGCTATCACCACAAATGATGGGCTCCCAATGATGGGGAGCATGGAGGCTGTAGACCAATCGATCGAAAATCTCGGGAATCTGGATTGGAAGGGATTATTCTGCTGAGCTTGTGAGATAAAATCAGTCAAATAGTTCAATTATTTATTAAGCGGAGGTATTTGGATGGCGCATCGTGAAACACCGATCCAACCAGAGCTAAAGGAAATGTCCATTGAAGAGAAATGGGATCGGATACACGATTTCTTCACCCTGGATCACGCCATCAGCTATAAAACACACAAGAGGTTGGGCACGGTTCAAGATTGGGTCGATGACACTGTTGAAGCTTATGGCAAAATGATGGGCAGATTCATGGGTCCAATTGCGGAATTGATGGGCAAAGCAGCTACAAAGATCACCCCGAATATGGTGCTCAAACAGGCCATCTACGCCGTCCTCTACTCAGATCAAATGATGCATCGACCGGGTGAATACGAGGTGTCTGAGGTCAAGAACGGCGAGATGACGATCCGTTTCAAGAACTGCCTGCGATTGGAGAAGCAAAATGAGATCGCCGAGAAATGCGCTCTCGGATTTGAGGGCAGGGAGATCTGCGAGGTGGAGAAAATGCACCTCAACCATCCTGAGCACCCTTCGGCGAAGATGGGCATAGTACCAGCGGAGATTTGCTGGGAAGAAGGCGGTTGTGTTTGGACTTTCAAAATTAAATGAGGGCGGTTAGTTCATTGCCCCCCTGTGAATTTGATCGAGCAACGGTTCCTTATTAAAACCTCCCGGGAGAATCAACATGGAAGAAAATATGACCAAAGAGAAATTGATCCAGGAGATCCACGATGAACGGATGCGTTTGGAAAAAACCTTGGAGGAAGTATCAGAGCTGCAAATGGTCATGCCAGGAGTGATGGATGACTGGACGGTCAAGGATTTCCTGGCACATATCACGGTTTGGGAGCAGCGTATGATCGCCTGGTTGGAGCAAACTCTGCGCAACGAGGTGCCTGAGATGCTGCCTCCAGGTTTGACCTGGGATGACCTGGACCAATGGAACGAGGAGACTTATCAAAAACATCGTCATCAAGATCTCGGTGAAGTGTTGGCTGATTTTGAACTGTCATACAAGCAGTCACTGGAGGTAGTCGATAATATATCTGAAGATGATTTGATCGATCCCGAGCGGTTCCCCTGGCGGGAGGGACGCCCGCTGTGGGTGATGGTGGCAGCCAATACCTCCTGGCATTATAAGGAACATGAGGAAACGATATCTGCCTGGCTTAACGTGCAGGCATAGTGCATAATAAATGCCCGATTGGCAAAATTATGAAAGGTAAAAGTATTCATCATCAGGCTGGTTTTCTCGATCATTGAGTGGCTTTTCGTTTTCCTACTTGCGTACATCATTTTTGTGCAGGTAGTATTAAGAATTGTGCGCAGGTACTACCAATTCCCGATCCCTGGGTATGTTGCCCGCCTGATTGACAACCCAATTCGCAGGCGAATCCAACCGCCGGATAGGATAGTAGGCTGGATGGGGGTCGAAGAGGGGATGCAGGTGCTGGAAATTGGTCCTGGTCCAGGGACTTTCACCTTTGCCGCGGCGAGAAGTGTCGGCGATCGAGGCCGTGTTCACGCAGTAGATATTCAAGAGTCGATCATCGCGAGACTGAACGAGAAAGTAGATCGACAGGGGATTGCCAACGTGTCTGCAAGACAGGCTTCAGCATATGAGCTTCCATTCCCAGACCAATTTTTCGATCGGATATTCATGATCACAGTTCTAGGCGAGATACCTGACAAGCAGCGCGCCCTTTCGGAATTTAAGCGAGTCATGAAGAATGATGGCCTCCTGGCGATTGGTGAGTTTCTGCCTGATCCTGACTATCCAATGAGAAAAACAGTTATCGCCTGGTGTGAAGGATCAGGTTTTCACTTATCGGAACAGTTCGGAAATTTGCTGCATTATCTACTGCTCTTCGGCATGCAGAACAATTAGAATGTATCATCATGCAAACAAATTTCTCCAGCGTTTTAACTTTAGGATAGGAGGTAACCATGACCTGGCAAGAACAGCTAAAGGGTGATTCGCTGTCCTGGTTGTTAGAGCCGGAAACACCCGGAGCACGCTATCTGGCGCTGCGCGATCTGCTTGATTGCGCACCTGATGATCCCGAATTAAAGGCAGCCCGTCGGGCAGCCCACGAGGTTGGCCCCATCGCCGGGATCTTAGCCGAGATGGAGGAGGATGGATTTTGGGCCCGGCCAGGGCCGGGTTACAACCCGAAATATCGCTCCTCGGTGTGGTCGCTGATCCTTTTAGCGCAGCTTGGCGCTTCCCCAGAGGAAGATGAACGCATTGGGCACGCCTGTGCATACCTGTTAGAGCACGGGCTCGCAGCTGGTGGGCAATTCACCGCCTCAGGAGCGCCTTCCGGTACTGCTGATTGCCTCCAGGGCAATATGTGTTGGGCGTTCCTTGAGTTAGGATATGATGACCCCCGTTTGGATACGGCGTTTGAATGGATGGCACGCACCGTCACTGGGGAAGGTTTGGCATCCAACAGCGAGCCTAAGGCTCCTTTGCGCTTCTATGCCAGCCAATGTGGACCAACCTTTGCCTGCGGTTCGAATAACAAGCTGCCCTGTGCCTGGGGAGGGGTTAAAGTCATGCTGGCTTTCAGTAAGCTTCCAGCAGAGGAGCGCACACCCTTGATTGATCGAGCTGTCCAGCATGGGATTGATTTTCTTTTCAGCGTAGATCCTGCTGAGGCGGATTATCCTACTGGCTGGACGGATAAACCCAGCCGCAACTGGTGGAAGTTCGGCTTCCCGGTCTTCTATATCACCGACCTGCTGCAGAATGTGGAAGCCCTGGTGGCTTTGGGATACGGCCGCGATCCGCGTTTGATCAATGCATTGGAAATCATCCGCGAAAAACAGGATGATCTGGGCAGATGGGCGTTGGATTATCATTACACCGGTAAGACGTGGCTGGATTTTGGGGAGAAGAGACAGCCCAATAAGTGGGTTACAATACGCGCTTTACGGGTGCTGAAGGCACACAGCGCAAGCCTTCAAGGGTAAATGGATTGCATATGGTAGGTAAACTCAGGATTATAATTCAGGAGTCAGCCAATAATTGGTATTGATTACCTTATACAATTAGCCGCGGAAGATAACTTTCAAAGGAACGCCAAATGCAGAATAAATCGTCGCTGTCATTCACCATGCGTGTATTGATCTCCATTGCGGCCATGGGACTCGCCCTGATGTTCATCCGTGAGGGAGCTGATTTGATCAGTTCCCTGTTCCTGGCCTGGATAATTGTGCTCGTGGCCAGCCCGCTGCTCCACTGGTTGGTCGACAAAGGCGCCCCAGTCTGGCTTGCATTTGGATTGACTCTGGTATCTATCCTGGCTGCATTTGTCGCCTTTTCACTGATCTTGGTGGTGGCGGTGGATCGCTTTATTGAAGAAATACCACAGTATGCTGGAGAGATCGAAAATGCGATTGAAGAATTTCAGGAGGGCTTGAGCTCCCTGGGTTTGATCAATGCTGAATCCGATTCTCTATTTACTTATATTAACCCAGAACAGCTGTTAAGCGCACTGGGCACCTTTATATCCGGTTTATTCGGCACGGTGAGCAACCTGCTTTTACTCGGATTGCTGATCATCTTCCTGCTGCTGGAAGCCTTCAACGCGCCAGAAAAACTGGCCGATGAGATCAAGGCAGGCAACACCTATCTGGAGCGTTATTTTCAGGTGAGCGAGTCGCTGCGAAAATACATCATCATCACCACCATAGTAGGCCTGACAACCGGCGTTTTAGACGTGTTGTGGTTTATCTTGCTGGGGGTCAGCTTTCCGGTTCTATGGGGTATCCTGGCTTTTCTGATGAGCTACATCCCGACCCTGGGATTCTGGTTGGCAGCCATTCCGCCCACGTTGCTCGCCTTACTCGAATCTGGGCCGTTAAATGCTGCGCTGGTATTTTTTGGCATCGTGCTGATCAATGGTTTTGCTGAAAACGTAGTTAAACCTAAGTATATGGGTGAGGGGCTTAATCTTTCACCGTTCATGGTGATCTTCTCGGTTATCTTTTGGGCGGCTGTCCTGGGTCCCTTGGGCGCCATCCTGGGTTTACCGATGACTTTAATGTTCAAAGAGGTAGTCCTGGAGGCAGATGACCAGAATCGCTGGATTGCGCGCTTGATGAGCTCCAAGGAATCTAAAGACGAGCCTGAAGAGGAATCTGAGAGAGAGGTTGAATCAGGATAAACTATTTGTGGTTTGCGAACAGAAAACCAGCAATTCTTCTTGATGAGCAAATGCGGCCACCAGCTGAATATATCCCTGAACCGTGTTTATTTACCCGGGGTATATTATTTGATTGAATATATCTAGAGAGAGGTGGTTGATGCGCGAACTGCGTCCATACAAGACTCTACACGGGGCTCTGCGTGCCCTGGATAATGGTGGTCGCTTCTATAACATGTTTGCCAGGTCGGGTGACGAGGTAATCGATCATGCCGAGCTGGCGAGAGCTGCAGGCGTTTATTCGACCGGGGCAAAGGCATTCTTGCATTTTGAGATGGGATTGATGGACCTGCCGCCTGAACAAAGGGATGAGATTGTCGCCAGCCTATCCCCTGAATTGCTCGAGAAGTACCAGTCTCGAAAACCAGC
This sequence comes from Anaerolineales bacterium, assembly GCA_041558875.1. Lineage (GTDB taxonomy): Bacteria > Chloroflexota > Anaerolineae > Anaerolineales > UBA4823 > PFL25. The sequence goes on along the minus strand of JBFFEL010000017.1, from coordinate 30,705 downwards.
AATCTATAGCCCATCAAAGGTTGAATCCAAGGGTAGCGCAGGAGAAATGACAATCGTCTTGGGTTATCCGGTGTTCGTTGAAGACAAGACACAATTCACGGGGTTCATCGTATTGGTCGTCCCAGTGATCATGATGGTGCCCATATATGACCAGTTTGACGTTTACGAAGTATATGACACACCGGATTTAAGCACTCCCAGGACAGTGATTGCCACCACCAGGGGGACAAAGCGCCTGGATGGGATGCACATCCGTTTTGGAGGACCACTCAAAGAGCTGTATTTCGAGGATAAGACCAGCAAGGATCATGGGCTATACCTGGAGGCGCTTTACTATACCAGGCTGTGATGGATGCCAAACGATGTATTTCCGGAGTCTGGGCGTTGGCCTGCCTCATCTTTTTTTCAGGGTGCCAACAACCACCACCTTTGCCGACCCCTCAACCGAGCGAATGTTCCCCTGAGGATGTTGAGATCATCTGGCCTGAGCTGCAAGCTGTCCAGCCTGAGCAGGTTGCTCCCGGTGCCGATATAAAGATTATTGGCAGTGGGGGATTCCAAATCGAATGCGGCGATTTCTACAACGAGTCTCATAGACTTTTTACGGTTTATTTCAACCAAGATCAGGTTGGAATGCTTAGCTGCATGGTCAACCACTGCGAGGGGATGATCCTTTTACCGGAAGATCTCCAGCCGGGAGTATATAAAATCTCAACAGAGGGTGGTTCTCAGATTGAGATCGAGATCATTGAAGGACAAAGTTTCGAGTTATTGAATTGGGATGAGAAATTTCCGGCTTCAGCCAAGGGGTATGAGATATATTCCTGGTTTGATGAAGACAGGTGGCATTACACGCTTGTCAGCGGAACAAACCGCAGCAAGACGATTGCCGAGATCCTCTCCCCGGAAAGTAAAATCACCCAGGATGAGTGGGTTAAAATTACTGTCACCGGTGTGCAGGCCTTAAAATCGGTCTTGAACAACCTGCCTGGCTCACAGGAGATCTTCTGGCTGGATGGTGCTCGCCTGGAAGGCACCGGATGGGATGAGAAATTTGGTTTTCCGCCGGAGGAGATCATCCTGCAGGTGCGCCAGCACAGCGATGAGCTGGGATTAAAACTGCATATCATCCAGTGAGATGACGAATCAAGAATCTCGAAGCGAAACATCGTGAAGACACTTGACCTGAACTTTGTGCCCCTTGAGGATTCGAATCTAAAGCGTGGTGTCAGTTTTATCAGGCGCCTGAACCAGACTCCGGTGCACAGCATCAGTTATCTCAGAAAATCAATGCAGGAGATCGCCGAAGATGTCAAAGCCATCCAACCCCCAGATGGATATGGATTTGTAGCAATCTCAAACGACGACCAGATAGTGGGTCTTTTTGGGGTAGAGATGGATATAGAGTTGGGGCGCTGTTGGTTGTTTGGACCCTTTGTTGAACTTGATGAATGGGATGCGATCGCCGATCGGCTTTATGACGCCATCCTGGAGGCCCTGCCTGGGGAGATCACCAACCAGGAGATGTTTTTCCCAGATCAGAATACCAGAGTACATGATTTTGCCATCAGGCATGGCTTTGCATTTTATACCTCTGGCGCTGTTTTAACGCTGGATGCCTGGCGAGTTGGTAACCTGCCCGAATCTAGAGGACAGGATCTGGATGATCGGAATGCTGATCAATTCATGGCACTGCACGATGATGTTTTTCCAAACACATATTATTCAGGAAAGCAGCTGCTGAATCTAGCCAAGGATGAGGACAAAGGTTTGTTTGTGCACCAGATCGACGGCAAGATCGTGGGCTATATCTTCATCCAGGTTAGAGAGGCTACGCGGGATGGGTATATTGATTTCATTGGCGTGGAAGATAGCTTCCGACAGCAGGGTATCGGAAAGCAGTTGGTTGCCAGTGGTATAGACTGGGCATATCAATTCCCTTTCGTGGAAAAGGTGACGCTGACAGTCAATCCGGAAAATATTCCCGCGATGCAGATGTACCACAACCTGGGATTCAAAATCGAGAGTGTAGCCCAGGGTTATCGCAAGCAGTCTTGATCTCTGCTCAATCTCATCAGGATTGGGATTTCTGTACTCGCAAGCGCATGAAACAGGGTGGAGTCAGTGGTGCTTGACGAGCAAATCCAATAGGGTAGTAATCGGAGACAACGGTTTTTCAAGGTTGTTATCTTGAAGGAGGTCAAATATGAACGATAACAGCACCAAGGCGACAGTGCAAACAGTCATTATCCAAACCGGGGGATTGGCGAAGATGGCAGATTTCTACGCACGTGGTTTTGAATTGGGGGAGCCTGCGGCCACAGGCGATGATCACCTGGGCTTTCCACTGCCAAACCTGTATTTCGGCTTCGATCTGGTTGAGGATGTACCTGAGCCATCTGGTGTGGTCTCGCTCTGGTTCGAAGTTGAGGATATCGAGGCGACATTCACCAGATTTGAGGAGCTGCAGGCCAGGATCAAGTATCCCCCAACAAAAAAACCATGGGGAGCCATTCTCGCTGCGCTCTATGACCCGGATGGCAACCTGTTTGGAATCTCCCAGCGAGGCGCTAATCCTGAAATGTAGCAAAAGAACTGGTCAGATGTAAAACGAGGTTGAAAAAAATTATTGGGTGTTAAAAAGTGAAAGTACACCATTTGAATTGCGGCACAATATCCCCGCGATATCCCCACTTGCGCAGTCTGGTGTACTGCTTGCTGGTGGAGACAGACGATGGACCGATACTGGTGGATACTGGCTTCGGTCTCCAGGACTATGAAAAACCAACCTTAATGATGGATGCATTTATGCGGTGGATGGGTGTTCCGCGCAAGGTTGAAGAGACGGCGGTTCACCAGGTGGAATCATTGAGCTATGATCCGCAAGATGTAAAGCATATCGTGCTCACACACCTGCATCTGGATCATGCCGGGGGGATGCGCGACTTTCCTCATGCAAATATCCACCTGTTCAAAGGTGAGCTTGACTCGGCTACACACCCCCAAACCCTGCTTGAACGGGGCTGCGATGCATCTCATTGGGCACATGGTCCCAATTGGGTGCTTTACGATCGGGAAAATGGCGAGTGGTTTGGGTTGCCCCGCATCGATATCCTGGAGGGGATTTCGCCTCAGATGCATCTGGTGCCTCTTCCGGGGCATACACGTGGTCATTGCGGCGTAGCTGTATCTACAACTAATGGGTGGATTTTCCTATGCGGTGATGCCGCCAACCCATTTCACAAGGAGGTAGACATCCACGGGCATCCAGTGGATAAGCAGCCCTTAAACGTTTTGCCGGGGTGGCTTGCATACAATTTTTGCGGGCCGCATGTCCCAGGATTGCGCAGGTTGGTGAAGGAACACGGTGACGAAATAAATGTTTTCAGCTCGCATGACATCTACAGCTTTGAGAAGAATGTGAATGCCGCGTGATAAGATTCGAGGGATGATAGAGGAACCACCTGAAGTAATTTCGGTACTTACTGGAGGGGACCTGGCCCAGAATTAAAGGAGAATCGTTTGATGGATTACGATAGCTACCGCCAAAAATTCTTTACAGATCCTGCCCCGGAATCCCTTTTTGAATTCCGCGGCTTGCACGGAACCACGCTCTATTTCAGTGACTATGAAGCCGCAGTTGAATATTACACCCGGGTTTTAGGTCCCCCGGCTTATGTCGAAGGCCAGGGCACCAGGGGCTGGCGGCTTGGGAATACCTGGCTGACGCTGCTCAAAGGCAAAACCGGAAACCCAAAGAATGTGGAGATGAACATCATCATGCAGACTCCACAGGAAGCCGATCGCCTGCAAGCGGCATTTATCGAGGCCGGTGGTGTGGGTGATCCGCCTTCCGACCAGTTGATGTACATACCAATCCGCTTCTGCCCAGTGGTTGATCCCTTCGGGACGAATATTTTGATCATCAGTCCACTACCTGAAGGATGAGATTCGGATTTATCCGGTAATTAAATTAAGGAGCGGATTGAGCACAGCGAAATCCAGCATGCTCGACCTGCTGATCCACGCCAATGTGGGTGCGCAGTGCGCTGCGCACGTGATCCGGGCTGGCATGCCATGATCCCCCTCGGGCTACCCGGCGGTTTCCGGTGAGGGGACCGGTAGGGTTGACCTGTTCTTCAGATGGGTAATCCCCGTTCCAGTCAGCGACCATCTCCCAAACGTTGCCAGCCATGTCCAGGGCACCAATCCAGCTGACGCCTTGAGGATAGCTGCCGATCGGTGCTGTTTCTGCATAACCGTCATCAAAAGTGTCATCCCGTTTGGAAAGTTCACAATTTACATCACAGTAGTTGAGCAAATTACCATCGAACCCATCTCCCCAGGGATACCGCCTCCCTGTGGGTCCACGGGCGGAGTACTCCCACTCAGCTTCTGTGGGCAGCCTACCCCCAGCCCACTGGCAGTAAGCCACAGCCTGTTCCCAGGTGACACACACCACCGGGTGATTACCATTGGCTGACTGGCATTTTGGCGGATCGCAAACCCCGGCAGCTTCACATAGGGCATACTGTTCCCTGGTTACTTCGGTTTGGTCGAGCCAAAAACCATCCAATTTAACCTTGTGTGGGGGCATTTCAACTGAAAAATAGCTGCGCCGGCAGTTAGTTCCATATGCTAGGCACTGCTGGAGAGCGAAGTCCACCTCATCTTCGTCACTGCCCATGGTGTACTCACCTGTCGGTGCATAAACCATCAGCATGCCATCCGTTTGCCGTGTCCGGATGTCACCTAAGACTGGTGGTAGGTTGGTTGGGGTGAGAGATAATGTTGCTGTAGGTGAGGCCTCACCTGAAACCAAGTTAGAGGTGGAAGGTGGAGTCGGGTTGGCAGTCACGCAGCCTGTGATAAAGATGAATAGCAAACCAAGTAATTTTCGCGATAGGTTGACTCTTTTCATGTAAATCTCCCTTGCCTCATTTAGATAGAATGGAACCTTCGACTTCCTGATTTTTATACGAAGAAAAGACAGGATGAGTTCATTCTGTCACTAAATTCAATTCACCCAAAGTTTTTGGGAGGTCATTATTATTTTGGATATATAATGTATGAAATCTGCGACTGGTTTAACTTCATATTCCAGAATTATGTTCATGTGATAACAAGGTATTAATCTCGCCAGAACTCGAGGAATTGAGGAAAAACTCACATGGGTCATACAATTATCCGCATTTCTATTTATTCGATCCTACCGCTTCTAGTAGCTGGAGCGCAAGTGTTATTGGACAAGTCGACCAACACGAAGGAGCGGAAGCTGGAGGTATTCTTAATTTATCTGTTTTCATTAGGGGTGGCTGGCAGCGGGATTGCGGGTTTCATCAGCCATTTTTTCATCTCCGATCTTGTCGCCGAATTGATCGGCTGGCCAGCCGGGAACCCATTCCAGCTGGAGGTAGCTTTTGCCAATCTCATGCTGGGGATTTTGGGGCTCATTGCCGCAGGACGGCGAGATGGTTTTCGCGAAGCGACGGTCATCGCAGTAACGGTTTTCGGTGTTGGGGCGACTGTCGTCCACTTGATGGATATTTTCGAAACCGGCAATCTGGCTCCCGGGAACACCGTGCAGAATTTTGCCAACCTGGTCAGACCAGCCCTGTTGATTGGCTTTCTGGTTGCCAGTCGTCGCGCCGAACGTGCGCCCGATTCAGAGGTGCACATGGCAGAGTTTGATATCTGGAGGAGACCGCGCCTGCAGGCCGCAGGCTGGATGACGGCCTGTGTCGCCACCGGATTCGGGGTTGGATTTGCGATCAATCAAGCGCTATTGGCTACCTTGCTGGGGATAATTATCGGCCTGGTCATCGTATGGCTCGTGATATCACGTGCACCGGTCGAGGCGCGCCAGGGATACTTCCCCTCCACCTAGAGTTGGTTCAAACGAAAAAGAGCACCAGCAATGTTTGAACTGGATCTGGAAGAAAGCATCGTTATCAACAGGCCGCTGGAAGAAGTGTTCACCTACATGGATGATATTGAAAGGGAGCACGAATAGCAGCCCTATCTCAGGAATTGGGAGCAATCCCCCGATCCACATCAAAATGGGGTGGGAACCATCCGCAAGTATGAAAATCGCTACATGGGATGGTCGTTTATGAACGAATATGAAGTTACCATTTATGAGCCGATGAAAAGTGTGATGTATGTGAGCACTCCCCGGGCTGCAGTGCAGGCCGAAGGGGGGACGCTCTGGGAGCTCACCAATGGAGGCACCAAGGTAACCTTTCTATTCAAACCCCAGCTGGGCGATTTTTGGGGTTGGGTGCCTAAGTCCATTGTCGAACGGATTTATATGGGCACGCTCAGCAACAATATGCGCCGGCTAAAGCAGGTTTTAGAAAGCTGAAAGCCTCTATTAAGCTGCCCAAGGGATCCAACCTGGCAAATCTTCGCTTCATGAAAACAATAGGTAGTGGGACGCGAACGATGGTCGATGAACGCGGAAGTGTAATAAAATCCATGTCCAACATAGGGAAACCAGATAATAGGAGGAATCATTGAAGACACAGGATGTACTTCCAGTTTTACTATCAATTGTGGTGATCATCCTCGTCGCCGTGCTGGAGAAACAGAGCAAGTTTGCGGCGGCGATCACAGCCACGATGCCGATTGGTGCAACGCTGGCAATATGGATAGTCTACGCTGCAAACAGCGGCGACCAGGAGACAATGAAGGAATTTAGTACTGGCTTACTATTTGGCATCATCCCAACGATCGGGTTTCTGTTTGCAGCCTGGTTTGCCTCGCGGGCCGGGTTGAGACTGGTGCCGTTGCTGATGGTGGGCTACGTTGTCTGGGGAGTCCTACTGGGAGTAATCGTGATGCTAAGGAGGAGCATCGGCGTCTAGCAGTGTGATTCGCAAACATCTTTGCAATTCTTGGCTGGTTTCTTATAGAGGGTTCTCCGAGAAAGATATTGGAGATTAGATATTTTGATGGGGGAAAATCATCATATTCGCAAAACTGATTGGATTTCACCGGTCGTGCCGATGGTTTCCTTTCAGATCACGGTAATTGACAAACATCTTGGTTGAAATCAAACCCAGAGTTATTTTGTCTGTGACGGGTTTTTACCCCGGCGCGAATAAATTGATTATTGTTCACCTTAATTGTATAATTTGTGAATCATTTTATGCTTTGAGTGGAGGGCTTGGATATGAGTGAAGAAAATCTTGTTCAGCAGACATATACTGAGGTATTAAGACATTTCATTGAGCATGGGCGAGCACCACATTATGTGGAGCTGGCAAAACTGCTCGATATCCAGATCGACGAAGCCAGGGTCCTGATCAGGGATACGGCGGCTGCAGCCCCAATCGCCAGCTGTTGGCTCTCGCATGACACGGATTATATAGAATCCTGGGCGCCGTTCTCAAACGTCCCAACCCATATAAAAGTCACCATTGATGGAGAACAAAAATGGTATGGTCAGTGAGGGATGGAAGTGCTGGCCGTGCGCTGGCTGTTCCCGGGTAAAGAGATTCACATTGAAACAATATGTTTGGATTGCGGTGAGCCGATTATTGTCCGCATGCGAGATGAGGAGATCTTGGAGATCGATCCCCCTACATCGGTGGCATATTTGATGTCGCCGTTTGCGAAGTGGCGGGAGGGAACTGGAGCCTTCAATTGAAGCCGCATGAATATCTTCCGGTCGGAAGAACATGTGAAACGATGGTCGCTCTACTACAGGATGGCTGAAGATTACATCATGCCTGTTTCTGATTGGGCACAGGTCTTCAGTGGATCACTATTCCGCAAGAGATTTGAACCAGATTATCTTGCTAACAGTGACGAGTATTTTCAAGAATACCAATCCTCTCTGAGACATTTTGGCAAACAGAGTCCCTTCTGGCAATACCCGATGATAGCGGAAATGGATGTCGTCAAACTGGCTCGTTATTCGATTGTGGGTGAATACACGCGTTACGAAGAGCATGTGCTCAACGACTTGAAGGATGCCAAGCAAAGCATAATCTCATCCCTTGCAGACCGGTCTTCATCAAGGAAAAACTATCTAATATGGGCCGCCCCGGGCAGCGGGAAGACTTTTTTCGCCCAGGAAATTGCTGCGGCGCAAGGGGAGAATAGCCAATATCACGAAATCAACCTGGCGAAAACCAGGCAGGACGAGTTTGAGGCGTTGCTGTCCGGGATGGCGGAATCTTATGTCCCACTTTTGTGCCTGGTCGACGAAATTGATGCCAAACCGCAGGAATCCTGGCCTTATGATGTCTTGCTGCCCTACCTGGATACTTCCTTATCCAGATCTGAGCCTTGGGTCTTCATCATGGCTGGAAGTTCCGGATTCAGCCTGGAGGGAATGAAAGAACGTATTGCCATCCGACCGAAGGGTCAAGATCTGCTCAGCCGGGTGCCAGCTGAGAACCAATTTATCATTCCACCGATGAGTTTTGGGGATCGCATCTTGATCGTGCTGAGCCAGTTCGCTCAAGCTGGTCGTGAATTGGGGCATGAGATTAATTTCGTTGAAAAACTGGGCCTGTATTATGTGGCACTGAACGAAAGGTTGTCGAACGCCAGACAGCTGCATGAATTCGCGGTGCGGGCGGTCGAAAGGGTCCCCCGGGGGGATGACCGCGTCAAGTACGATAACCTATTTGCGCCGGGTGATCCTGAGAATAAACGCTTTTGGCTGGAAGTATCTTCAGTGGCAAAGGAATTAGTCAACAGTTACGTGACGATTGAGATATAAAGAACCCGCAATAAGGATTAAATGAACCCATCTCCACTTCGAGCTCTCGCCTGGTTGTTCTTTGCAGGTGTGGGTATTTTGTTCCTGGTCTACGGCATCTATGCGATTTGCTTCCATCACTGCAACCCGATCATTGGGTTTTCTTCACTTTCGACGGGAACACAGTGGATTCCATTTGTCTTGTTATCAGCAGCAGCACTGATAATAACTTCGCGGCAGGTTTTCACGGATCGAGATAGTAGTTCAGTTGAAGAGGCCATATCAAGGTAGGGAGTAAATGGGAGAACGAGAGCAGCTGCAAAAGGCGATAAACGATTTGGAGAGGCAGCGGGGAATTCTAGATGATGCTGTAGTCGATGCTGCCCTGGAGCCGCTGAAGGAATCGTTAGCCAGGTTGATGGCTGGTGAGGAAGAGACTGAAACTGGAGTATCAGCCGAGAGGCGGATCGTTACGATCCTGTTTTGTGATGTAACTGGCTCAACAGCCCTGGCAGAGCGAATGGACCCCGAAGAGTGGACCGGGATCATGAACTTGGCCTTCAAAAACCTGAACGAGTCCATCGCCCGTTATGATGGCACTGTTGCGCGGCTGATGGGTAATGCCATCCTGGCATTTTTCGGTGCGCCCATCGCACATGAAGATGATCCAGAACGGGCAGTACTGGCAGGGTTGGAAATATTGGAGAGTATTGCCCCACTGCGGGAACAGCTGAAAAGTGAAAAGGGTCTTGATTTCAACGTCCGAGTTGGCATTAACACCGGATTGGTTGTGGTCGGCGAGGTCGGCTCAGAAATCCGCGAGGAATATACTGCCATGGGGGACGCGGTCAACCTGGCGGCGCGCATGGAGCAGACAGCCGCGCCAGGCACGATCCAGATCGCAGAAGATACCTTTCAGCAGGTGTCCAAGCTCTTCGAGGTTGAGCCGCTGGGCAGCATCCAGGCGAAGGGCAAACGCCAGGCTGTGCAAGCTTACCGGGTTTTGCAGAGCAAATCTGAGATATCCAGGCGACGTGGCCTGGATGACATGGGATTGAGATCGGCTTTGGTAGGCCGTGATGATGAGATAGCCCTGATCAAAAACCAGCTGGAAAAGCTTTCGGTAGATGGAGAAGGGGGGCTGGTGCTCATTTTTGGGGAAGCGGGAATTGGCAAATCGCGGCTCAAAGAAGAATTGAAACTCGGGAACAGCGATGGACTCAACTGGCTGGAAGGAGCGGCGACCGATTACAGCCGGACGCTCAGCTATTGGCCCTTCCAGGAGATTTTGCGCGATTTCGCGGGCATCGCTGAGGAAGATGATGAACCTGCGGCCTGGTCAAAGCTTGAGCAAAGCATAAGTAGATTGCATGGTGAGAAAGCAAGCGAGATCTTGCCGTATCTGGCTTCTATGCTGGCTCTGGATGTTCGTGCCCCCTACCTGGAGAGAGTACAGTATCTGGGGGCTGAGGATCTGGGCAGGCAAGTTTACCTTGCCTCACCTCGGTTCTTCGAAAGGCTCGCTCATGAGCATCCGCTGGTGCTGGTATTTGAGGATTTACACTGGCTGGACGATGCTTCTGCGCGCCTGTTGGAACACCTGCTGGCTCTGATAGATCGGGCACCCATACTTATTATCGGCCTGAGTCGACCTGAACCAGGGTCGGTAGGAGAGCAACTTGGAGAGGTGGCGAGAAATAAGTATGAGCATCATCTTACGGAGGTCCGCCTGTCCACACTGCCGGAAGATGCCAGCCGCACCATGGTAGAAAATCTACTGGCAACTGCCGACTTGCCGGGCCCGTTGCAGAAGAGCATCCTCAAAAGGGCTGGCGGCAATCCGTTCTTCCTGGAGGAGATCGTGCGTAGCCTGATCGAGGTCGGCGCAGTGGCACAAGAACCTGGAACCGGCCGCTGGCATGCCACCAAACTGAGTGATAGCTTGCAGCTGCCAGACACGATTCAAGGGGTGATCATGGCGCGGGTTGATCGGCTGGCGGAAGAGGTCAAGAGCGTATTACGTACAGCTTCTGTTGTGGGTCGCAATTTTCTCTATCGAGTTCTCCAGGAAGTTGCTGTGATGGACCGCAACCTGGATCAAAACCTGGCAGTTCTTGAATCTGTTGATTTGATCCGGAAAAAACAACGCTTACCTGAACTTGAATATATCTTTAAACACGCCCTGGCTCAAGAGACGGTCTATGAGAGCATCCTGCTCCAGACCAGGCGGGGATTGCACAGGCAGGTTGCCCAGACGATTGAGGACTTGTTTGCAGACCGACTGGAAGAGTTTTATGGTCTGCTGGCCTATCACTACGCCAGGGCAGAAGCCTGGGAGGAGGCGCTTGACTATCTACTGAAAGCAGGGGATAGGGCCGGGCAGCTGGCGGCAGACGGGGAAGCGCTCACTTATTATCGCCAGGCATTGAGGACTTATGAACGAGCTTTTGGTGATCGTTGGGATCCATACCAGCGGGCAGTCCTGGCGCGTAAAATGGGCCAGGCGTTTTTTCGGCGTGGGGAGCATGAGCAAGCGCTTGAAAACCTGAAGCAGGCTCTTTCTCTTCTGGATAAATCACTGCCAGAGTCGACCTGGGGAATAAGGCTAGGCATTCTTGTTGAAGGCGTAAAACAAATTATTTTACGCCTGGCGCCGGGTTTGCTACGCAGAGCTCATGGTCCAGATCAACATCCTGTTGAAGTGGAATGCATCACAGCCTACGAGTCCCTGCTCTGGATAGATCTGACGCGTAAGCCTGAGCGATTTATGCTGGACACTTTACTGGCGCTCAACCTGGCGGAGCAAATTAACCATACGGAGCGAATCATATATGGCTCCACTTTTTTTGGTGGGGCATTTGTATTCGTTGGTTTGTATGGGTTAGCTGATCGTTATGCTCAACATGCCTTGGCCCTGGCAGAGAAATTAGATCAACCGGGATCATTGGGCGATGTGTACCATGTCCAGGCAGCGAGCGCCTCCTGGAAGGGACAGTCTGAGAAAGCGATCGAGATCGGTGGCTTAGCTGTGAAGCTGCTTCGAGAGACTGGTTCTATTCACGATTGGGGGAATGCGAACCTGGTGGTTAACGAAGCAACCGTTCATGTTGGCCGCTACGATTCGGTGATCCCCGTCGCGGATGAGATGATCAAAGTCGGCCAGGATGGTGGCGACCTGCAGGTGCTGGCCTGGGGGCATTCTCTGCGCGGATTAGTGGAAAGATACACCGGTGATCCAGAAGTGTCCATTGCTACTTATCAAAAGTTTGTTGAAATTGCCACCCAAGTCCAGGACTATGTCAGCCAGGTTGAAGGCAAAGCAATGATCGCACACAACTACCTTTTAATGGATCAGGTAGAACCTGCATTGGCATCTTTGAATGAGGCTGAGCGAATTTTCCAGGAACATAAAGTGAGAGGAAACCGCTTTTTGAGCAAAATACGCATTGGTTTTGCCTGGGCACACCTGCTGGCGGTTGAGAATGCCACTGGAGAGGAACGCAAGCACCATCTGGACAGAGCAGCCCGTGAATGCAAAAGGGCGCGCAAAGTTTTACGCAGATTTAATCGCCATGCGGCAGAAGCCTACCGTTTGCAGGGGACCTGCGAGTGGCTGCGCGGCCGGCAGAGACAGGCCAGGCGATGGTGGGAAAAGAGTCTCGCTCTGGCCGAGAATGGGCAGCCTTACGAACTGGCGATGACCTATTGGGAGATGGGGAAGCGATTGGATGAGCTTACTTACACAAAGAGGGCGAAAGAGATCTTGGAGGAGATTGGCGCCCGTTTTGATCTGTATGAGTAACGATCCGTTTGGGGATCTCGACGTAGCTTGTCAGGCGGTACGCATCACTCCGCATGCTGAACTTCATGAGCTTGACATCGGGCATTTGCCTCTCTTCAACAAACCAGAGGCAACCGGTCGTTTGATTCGAGATATCCTGTCGTCGGAAATCCATTGATAACAGCTATCCGGACAGGCAGTGACCCATTTGGAGATTGTCGTTTTGTATTGTTAGATATCTTGCGGTGATCGATAGCAATTCGAAATACATCCGCACTCTATACTTCGAAGATATGCCAGGGAACGAATTCAAATCATGAAGTGGAAATGGAGTAATGTGCCAATTCCAGTGCCACATGTTTTGGGACTAGGCGTCGGAGTAATTTTGCAGTTCGTTTTTCCTATGACCATTTTTCAACTCCAATGGATCGGGTATTTGTTAGGATTACCTTTGATCGGGATCGGTATAGGACTATCAGCATGGGCAGTCCTTGAGACTGGAACTACCAATATCGAATCCCCTGACAGACTTCTGACGAGTGGACCTTATTCGTTTAGCAGGAATCCCATGTATGTTGGATGGGGTTCGCTCTACCTGGGAGTTGCACTGATAGTAAATTCGGTATGGATAATTGCCCTGTTTCCACTGGTTTTTGCTGTCACCCACTTCTTGGATGTGCTCAAAGAAGAGCAGTTATTGGGAGAGCAGTTTGGAGAAGAGTATCGAGATTACCAATCGCGAGTCCGTCGTTACCTTTGATCTGGAATACCCCCAAGGGCAATGCCATCTCCTACTACAGGATCATTATCACAATGCAATCTGCTGACCAACGCCCATAACTTAGCTATCTTGCCAGAGGAGAACAAATGAATTTCCCTAAGAAATTTCCAAAAATTGAAACAGAGCGATTGGTCCTTAGAGAGATTGCTGACGAGGATACACATGCAATATATAGAAATTTCTCTGATCCAGAGGTCGCCAAATGGTTTTTTGAACAGCCTCTCACTGATTTGGAGCAAGCAAAGGAATTCATAACCGCATTCAAGAATGAATTCAGGGATGGTGAAGGATTAACTTGGGCAGTCGTATTAAAGCAAAGCGATAGATGCGTTGGCACCTGTGGTTATGGAGATCTTGAAATTGGAGAGCGAGGTGAAATCGGGTTCGATCTCGCCCAAGATCAGTGGGGGAAGGGTTTGATGAGTGAAGCTCTGTTGCCCATAATTGACTATGGGTTTAAAGAATTGGGATTGAAAAAGATTGAGGCGCACTCTTATTCAACGAATGTGCGTGCTATTCGCCTTTTAGAAAAGGTTGGATTTCAGCTGGAGAAAATCTCTGAAAACAATCATTATTATTTCAAAACAAGATCTGAAGAAAACTTACCATCAACTTGATTCTTTTGGCCTGGTATTCAGGCACAACTTGGACTGCAACACTTGTTGGATAGCTTGAATTTTGGCTATGAATGATTCTCTCTGATTCAGCATGAAACTCATAGGCAGAAGTGAATGAAAATCCTCATTACTGGTGCCGCAGGAAATTTAGGCTCTTTTCTAGCCCAACACCTTCTGCCGAGTGACCACGAGATCAATCTTCTCATCCACAACCGCAAGCTACCATACGATACAGCTTCCCACAGAAACGCCTCGTTATTCAGGGCAGATCTGGGAGATCCAAATTCTCTGAAACTTGCCTGTGAGGGAGTTGCCTGCATCGTCCATTTTGCGGGCGTTTTGTTCGCCCCGCGGCCGGAACGCTTCCTGCCGATCACCAATGTTGACTACGTGGAGAATCTGGTAGAAGTAGCGTTGGAAGCGGGGGTTGGGAAGTTTATCTTGATCAGCTTTCCCCACGTGGAGGGTGAGTCAACGCCAGAAAAGCCGGCCACCGGGCGCATGAATGGGCAACCAGAATCGGTTCATGCCCAGACCCGCCTGGCTGCAGAGCAGCTGCTCTTTCGGCGCAGTGAGGGGATCCAGATGACTCCAATCACTTTGCGACCGGGGATGATCTACGCCAAGGGGGTATTAATGATCGAGGCCGCCCGCTGGTTGCTTGCTCGCCGGTTAATGGGTGTCTGGCGAGAACCAACCTGGATCCACCTGCTTTCTTTACCCGATTTTCTCGCCTGCACAACTGCCGCGATCGAAAAAGACAACATCTCCGGAGTGTATAACCTCGGGGATGATGAACCAACCACCTTGCAGGAATTCCTGGATGCTATTGCCGAGCAATGGGATTATGCTAAACCGTGGAGAGGTCCGCGCTGGCTATTCCCACTAGCAGGTGGCTTGACGGAAGTGGGGGCGGCAATTTTGAACAAGCCCTCACCGCTGACCAGGGATTTTATCCGCATTGGCATGGCTTCGTATTTTTCAAATACTGAGCGCATGAAGGCGGAACTGCTGCCTAAACTGGCGTATCCAAACCTTCAATCTGGGCTATCGTTGCTATAATATTTTTTCCCCACAGCTTGTTTTTACCTCAAGGGGGAGTGGATAGACTGGTAAGGGCAAAGCATCTGCACATATTGAGCGGAAGTATATCCGGATCCGTAGATGCTTTGCCCCTACAAACGCAAGACATACAAATAAACAGAACAATGCGCAAATGAAAAAAAGGCTATTCCAATTATCGCGGGATAGCCTTGGTACGAGAAATGATCTACTAGGCGACTTTATTCGCCGCCGGCCCCGGCGGAAATGGTCTTACTGCGCTCGATCGATTGTAGGGCTAAGTAGCGCTCTCCGAACTTGTCGATGTTGATCATCTCATTATCGTATTGGTCGAAGTGGCGCTCTTCATCCTCAACCAGACCCTCAAAGACTTTTCGGGAAGCAGCATCCGCGTTGGCTGAGCACTCATTGGCCCAAATGTTGTAATCCTTGGCGCTCTCCTCCTCCATCTGGCGGGCTTTTTCGAGCATTTGCCTGACATCGTGAATTTTCTCAACCTTCATGGCGGCGACCATCTCTACCTCGCCGCCCAGGAACAAGATCCGCTCTGCACAGCGCTCGATATGTCCCATTTCTTCAATGGCGGTCTTGATAAACAGGCCACCCAGTAAATCGTATCCCTGATCCTCGCAGTGGAAATGGAAGTACATGTATTGGTGCACAGCAGACATTTCATCTGCGACAGCCTTGTTGAGCAGCTCGATACTTCTCTCGTGCATTATTATATGCCTCCTGTGAAATCTGTAATTTATCCTTGATCAATATTATAGATCAGATTCAAGTCCCCAGCTAATAGGATTCAGATTATGAGGAGTTAAGTTATATGCAAAATGAGATATTCTTCCCGAGTTTGTTGGTGGAAAGGATTAAATTTCTGGATACTCAGCTGGGTATCACCCAGACGAGAAACGGTTCGCTCTTGCCCTTTAATTCGAGCTGCCTCTGTTCTAGTTCTCCAAGGTCAAGACCGGCGTAGGAATAGGTCGCATCACTGACCAAAATCTCCCCGACGCCAGCATTGGTCGATAGGCGCGCAGCGGTATTAGCGGCATCGCCTAAAACGGTGATATCCGTGATACCCTGCTCAGAACCCAGCGAACCGACGAAGGCTGTCCCGGTATGCACGCCAATACCCAATTGTATCCAGGGTCCCTCACTGGATTTATGACCCGTCTTTTCAAGAATTATCTTTGCAGCTTCGATCGCCCTTCGAGGGTGGTCCTGACCAGCGATACCTGGGACGTACATGCCAGCAACCTGATCGCCGATGATCTTGTCGATCAAAGCATCCGTGTGGACCATGACCTCTGTAGAGGTGGTGTAAAAACGGTTGATCAGCTGGCTGTATTCGGTTGGGTTCATCGTTTCAGCCATGGTGGTTGAACCGCGCACGTCCGCGAATAGTAAAGACAGCTCAATCTCCGCGCCTCCCTGGTATTGGCTGGCGAATCTCTCACAAATATTGCACAGCTGTGGGTTTAGTTTGGAGGGCTGCTTTCCGAAGAATGACTTGGCAACAATACTGCCCGCGCCATGAAATGGCGCATAGCAATTCTTACAGCGGGGAGTGCCGGGCAGATATTTGAAGAGCTGCCGCAGACGGCGCTCAGATTCATTTTCCCCTTTGGTAAGGTATGTGCGCCAGTACTCTTCCACTACCTCATCTGGCAATGGTTTTTCAGGCATAATTCACTTTTTCAAAATACTCCCGAATGATTTTGGATACAATTTACCGTAATTGGATTTTATTATATGCTCAATCTTAAGGTTTGTAAACGTGAGTTCAGGCTGGATTTGAAGACGGTGTTTTAGTATATTGGTCATAAACAATTACAATACCCAGTAAGTTCGAACACAAGGAGAATTAAATCGGGATCAGCACAGGAGCCTGAGCTGAACTTCGTGGATTGACAGCATCTTGAGCAGGAATATCCCATTTTGGACTGGCTGGATGAGATTTTGAGCTTGCCAGCTTGGTAAAAATCGTTTATAAAGTCAGCCTGTAACAATAGAGAACGTCAAGGAGCCCCGATGAAGCTATTATCGTATGCAATCCTGGCAGCACTGCTGATGTCGATTGGAACACCGCTGGTGGGGGCAGAAGAGATGGTAGATCCGTGGGGAGAGCCCGTGGCAACAGGCATCGAATATCGCGAGTATACCCTGCCAGACCCGGTGAACGTCTTTGTCACCCGCATGGAACGCAACAACCCGCAGGTGATTCTTGAGAGCAGTATTGGGCAGGGGCGGCTCGCGGGGGGTGGCGAGACGGTCAGCGGCATGGCCCAACGTTATGATGGGGCGCTCAACTACTGGGATCAGACCTGGGGCAGCACAAATCAGGTCGCAGTTGCCATCAATGGGTTTTATTTTGGCCCTCCGTTTGAACCTGCTGGTGTTCCCTGGAGTGGTCAGGTCCACTCGGGCTGGTATTCGAAACGCTTCACGGAATTGGAGAGCGGCAGCGGCCTAGCTTGGAACCTGGACCGCAGTCTCTTTATCGGAGAATGTGTTTCCCATCCGGCGAGTAAGCAACAGGTACATTTTTACCGGTTGGGATCGGAATTTGCAAATCTATCCTTTGATGCGATTAATGTCCCGAGAGACGATAATGAGTTCATCCTTTATACACCTCAGTTCGATCACGATACCGGTACATCCGGGTCATCTGAGGCGATCGAAGTGCTGGTGCAGTTACAACGCCCCTCGCTGATTATCCCGTACAGCGCGATGGCAGCCGGAGAGAAAGGCGAGGTGGTAGAAATTCGGAATTCAAAGGGAGGCACCCCGATTCCATTCGACCATGTTATCTTATCGATGCATGGCACGAAAAAGACGGAGTTTCTCAACAAGGGGGTTCAAGTTGGTGATCAAGTTGGTATCTCGCAGAAGATCAAAGATTGTACAAATTTCCCCACAAATAATTGGGATTACACTTATGCCAGCATTGGCGGGGCTTTTTACTTCCTCAAGGGAGGGGTAATCCAGGATTTCTCCGGCGACTCGCAAGCCAATGTGCGCGACCCACGCACGGCCATCGCCTATAACGACGATTACATCTACTTCATCGTTGTTGACGGACGAGATGAGCTCAACAGCATTGGTATGACCATCCCCCAGCTGGCACAATTCGCCCGGGATGAATTGGAGGCAACATACGGCATCGCCCAAGATGGGGGCGGCTCTTCGACCATGGTGGTCAACGGCGAAGTGAAGAACAACACCTACTGCAACATCGTGATCTGCAAAAACCGTGTCTTTCTGCCATTCGTTGTAAAATCTGGCAAGGATAGCCAATCTGACACAGCTGCCCTGCCAATAAATCCCTCTGGGTTGACTGGAAGCAACCTAACCCAGCCTGAGCAGCTCTCAGGAGACGGCCTGCCGCTTACGGAAGAATATTACATCTACGCGCCGGATACAACCGGTGATATTCTACAGCGGTTGGTGGCCAATGGGATGATGATGGTGGTCGTCCAACCAGAGGATCAGCCAAATGAACCGGTTTTTGCCGTAGATGATCCGATTAAGACCTTGACTCAAGTAAACGTGCGCCTGGGACCAGGGACGAATTACGGGTTAGTTGACACTGTAGATGCAGACACCACAGGAAAGATTTTGGGCAGTGATAATGGTTTGAATGGGATCTGGGCCAAGGGCTACTATTGGTGGAGGGTTCTGCTGGATTTACCGGGAGGGGTGGATATCGTCGGTTGGGTGATCGAACCAGCCCTGACGCTGAACACTAATTTGCGTTAACAGCTCCTTTGTATCACAACATGGATAAAAATCTGCCTTCAAACGAGGGCAGATTTTTGTCATGGATAGATTCTATCGAGCCTGCTTATTATGTGGATGATCACTCTAGCCTCTGCAATTGGGTGTAGAAAAAATGATGTTTGCCATTTAAAAAACAACTGGATCACGCGACATTTTGTGACATTTGTCACTAATTGAATGACACTAATCCTGTCCCATTAGTGATAATTATCACTATCTAATTCTGACAATTTTTGTAAAATAAGAGCAAATATTTACCGGTTCAAAATTACTAGTAAAGGAGTTGAAAATGGCAAGCGTTTCTATTTATAAAGATAAATTGATAAAAGATCCCCCCTTTATGTTCTGGTTGTTCAACAGCCCAAAGGCGGCCTGGATCTGGTTGGTTTTGCGGGTGTGGCTTGGCTATCAATGGATTGATGCCTCTCTACATAAGATCAACAATCCTGCCTGGACACAGACAGGAGCGGCTCTGAAAGGCTTTTGGTCCAACATCGTGGTTGTACCCGCAGAAGGCCGCCCGCCGATCGCTTTCGATTGGTATCGCACCTTCATTCAAGCCCTGCTGGAAGCAGAAGCGTACACCTGGTTCGCACCGATGGTCGCATATGGTGAGTTGATCGTCGGAATTGCATTAATACTCGGTGCATTCACTGGCTTGGCGGCGTTTTTTGGCGCTTTCATGAATTGGAACTTCATGATGGCAGGTGCTGCGAGCACGAATCCGATGTTGTTCATCGTAGCGCTCGGTTTGATATTAGCTTGGAAGGTGTCTGGATATATCGGATTAGACTACTTCCTACTGCGTTGGATTGGTACACCCTGGAAAGGAAAAGAGGCTCCAGAGACACCTTAGATATCCAACTAATTTATCAACTTGAAGGACGAAGGCTGGCACGCAATATTGATCGCGTGCCAGTTTTTTTTAATCAATGAATTTTCGAAGTTGCACGAATTGTTCAATATTTGTCACAAAAAAGGACTGATCATTACCCCCTGCTCAAATTTCCAGCTGCCTGCCTAGCCGTTTGGGTGAGGCGGGTTGAGCCGAAATTAGTTATGATGGCAATAAGTATCAACAACAAGGAGTAGTTTATGTCTAATTCTGATGGCAACAACTTGCTGGAAGGCCTTTCATTGGCTATGGCCGATGCAGTTGAGAAAGCCGGGGCAGGAACCGTGCTGCTCAACGCTAGGCGGCGATTTCCAGCCAGCGGCATCCTTTATGACTCGGATTTAATTCTCACCGCCAGCCACGTGATCGAACGTGAGGATGGAGTCCCTGTAATCCTGGGGGATGGCGCTGAGCACACTGCGAACTTGCTGGGGCGCGACCCAGGGAGCGACCTGGCGGTACTTCGTCTAAGTAATCCGGTCTCACCGAGGGCGGAATTTGCGGCCCAGGAGGCGCGAGTCGGGCAGCTGGTCCTGGCGCTGGGCAGGCCGACCCCAGAAGGGATCCAGGCCAGCCTGGGAGTAGTCAGCGCGGTGGCGGGACCTGTGCATACAAGGCGTGGCGGTCTGCTTGAACGCCACATCCGCACCGATGCGATACCCTACCCGGGTTTCTCTGGAGGGCCATTGATCGACAGTGCCGGGCAGGTACTCGGGGTGAATACCTCCGGGCTCACGCGGGGCGCATCAATAACCATTCCCTCGGGACTGGCACTGCAGATTGCCAAGTCTTTAGCCGAACATGGCTCAGTGAAGCGTGGTTACCTGGGTGTGCGCAGCCAGCCAGTCGAGATCCCACAGCACCAACAAGATGGGCTTGGTCGCCAGCAGGCTTCCGGTTTACTACTGGTGGGTGTTGAGAAGAAAAGCCCAGCCTCTGAAGCCGGTTTGATGGTCGGCGATATTCTGGTTGGATTTGCAGGTCAACCGGTTGCTGATCCGGACGAGCTTTTCACCTATTTAACAGGAGAGGTGGTAGGGCGCCCGACGGCAGTTGAAATTGTGCGGGCAGGAAAACTGCAGGAGGTTACGGTTACAATTGGGGAGCGGAAATAAATTCGCGTTTGGAAGAAAAGGAAATGACTTTAGGAATAGATTTATCGGTGACACTGACAGATTCTTTATCTGATCTCTGCCAGCGTGCAAACCAAAGCCTGGTGCTGGTACAGAACGGCCGCAGAGGGGCGGGGGCAGGTGTGATCTGGCGCCCTGGAGGTATTGTGGTGACGAACTACCATGTCATCCACCGCGGCCTGCCGCGGGTATCCCTCTTAGATGGCAATGAGTTCACAACCAGCGTACATGCCAAGGCCAAACATATCGACCTGGCAGTGCTTAAGCTGAAGATCCCAGAAACCGAACGTTCGGTGTTGCCAATTGCCGAGATAGCCGATTCGCGAAATCTGAGAGTTGGCCAGATTGCCCTGGCGCTGGGACACCCTTGGGGCCAACTCGGTTCGGTTTCAATGGGTGTGATCACCAGCCTGGGCAGGGTGCCGCTGCGATGGCGGAAAGGTGCAGTCGACGTGATCCGTACCGATGCTGGTTTGGCGCCTGGGAATTCTGGCGGTCCATTAATTGACGCCAGCGGAGCCGTGATGGGGATAAATACCATGATCGTAGGAGGAGATCAGGGGATTGCGGTGCCCAGCCACGTAATTAATGAATTCGTTGATGAAGCTCTTGGTCAGGTTGAGCTCCCGGTAGCCAGTTAATGGCGGTGGATGATTTTCAAGATCGGTGGATTGAGGATAAAGGGGAGGGGCTCACCGTGTGTGTGGTCGCCCCCTCGCCAGCCTTGCTGGCTGGACTGCACAGCTTGTTGAGCAATATTGAGAGTATTGAATCCATCTATGATTTGAGCTCTCTGGATGAAATTGATCCATACATCGCCAATACGGATATCTTGGTCCTAACCCCAGGCTTTGGTTCGAATATTGAATTGAGAGAAGTGCTGGATAACTCGCCGGGAATGGCGGTGCTAATCATGATTGCAGACGATTACGATCAGAACAGGATTATTGCAGCGAGCTCGGATCATACCTGGGGTGTCCTGCCCCTGGAAGCCTCCGGTGAGCAAATCGAGGCCGCAATTCAAGCGATTGCAGCAGGTCTGTCGGTGGGGATGCCCTCCCTGCTCAATCTCCCTCTTGTGGATTCTGGGGTAGGGATGGATATGCAAATCGTCGATCCCCTGACCGACCGGGAAATGGAAGTGCTGCAGCTGCTCGCCCAGGGTCTGGCGAATAAACAGATCGCGGTGAAGCTCTCGATCAGCGAACATACCGTTAAATTTCATGTCTCCTCGATTTATACCAAGCTGGGGGTCGCAAATCGCACGGAAGCCGTCCGGATGGGGGTGCGAAAAGGGTTGATTCTGCTCTGATTTGGACAAATCGCATTAAACCGAAAACCCCCTCCAACCTGCGGTCGAAGAGGGTTCTGGCGACTAATCCGGGGAATCGCCAGGATTAAGTCTAATAGTTACCAATAATCTTTTACCGTTAATTTTCGCTGATTACTTCCTCAGCACTGGCGTCGATCACTTCAGGGGCTGAAGTCTTGATTGTAATTTTCTTCGGCTTGACTTCTTCGACCTTGGGAAGGTGCAGCTTCAAGATACCGCTGTCATACTTGGCCTCGATCTTGTCAGTCTCTATGCCGGAGGGCAGCTTTATACTGCGGGTGAATGAGCCATAGCGGCGTTCACGCAGATGATAGTGGGCTTCTTCGAGTTCCTCTTCTTCAGTCACTTCGCCTCTAATTGTCAACCTGCTATCGCTGAAGGTGATCTCCAGGTCATCTGGATTGATGCCAGGTAGAGAAGCCTTGACGATGAACTCATCATCGTTTTCAACGACATCCAGTGCGACACTCCAATTGAACGATTTCCAGGAAGAAGGAGCAACAGCCAAATTGCCATCGAACCTGCGGTCCCTTGCGTTCCTTACAATCATCATTTCACGGAATGGATCCCAACGAGTTAACATTTCTTTTACCTCCAATTAAATATCCTTTTCGAGTTAATGTTATTAACAAATCTCTATGCTAAGAATCTTAATTGGAGAGTGTAAGATTTAGGTTTGACAAGTATATGTAACGTATAAGAATCCTGACCCAGTAATATCCCCCAAACAAAGACTTGAAAACGCGATCAGGTCATTTCTTCCAGATCGAACACGACCTCCTCTTTGCCAGTTAATTTTTCCTGGACTTTGGAGGCGATCAGTTCAAGATGGCTGGAGTTTGCCACATAGTCAAGGTCGTCAGAGGGCACCGTAAGCACCGGGCATAAGCTAAAGCCAGCAATCCAACTTTCGTACAAATCATTCAACTGCTGCAAATACTCGGCGGTAATCTGCTGTTCAAAATCCCGCCCCCGGCTGGAAATTCGCGAAAAGAGGGTCGGCACGGAGGCGCGCAGGTAGACGACCAAATCCGGGGGCGGTAGAAACTCGGTAACTACCTCATACAGCTCGTGGTATGTGCTGTAATCCCTGGCATGGATCAGTCCCTGCCGGTAGAGGTTGTCAGCAAACACTTCAGCATCTTCATAAACTGTCCTGTCCTGGATCAGGGAAGTGGGGTGATCGAGCAGCTGCCTGTGCATTCGTAAGCGATGGGTGAGAAAAAATATTTGGGAGTGAAATGCCCAAGTCTTCATGTCAGCATAGAAATCAGCCAGATAGGGATTTTCGGCGACGGGCTCATAGAAAGGCTGCCAACCGAGTTTTTGACACAACATGGTGACCAGGGTAGATTTCCCAACGCCGATGTTTCCTGCTACCGCGACAAACTTTTTCATTTGTCCTCCGCAAATGGCACCAGAAATGCCGTTGCCCGGCCGCGTTCATCATCCATCACCAGACTCAAGTTATGCCCTGGACGATAAGAGCTGACCTTGATCAGACGTATACAATTTGAAAGCTGATCGTCTACAGGGATGAAATCCACCAGATTATTGGGAGTATTGTAGAAGAAATCCCGGTTGAAGATGACACCCTCATCTTCCAAGTCGACAGCTAGGGGGAAGATGTTGGCTTCAACCAGGTCCTGGAAGAAATGCGTTCCAAATGATGGCTCTGGGGACAGACCTGTCTCATTACCTGTTACCTCAATAAGAGCTCGTGTATTGTAGATATCCGAATAACCAATGTAAACTCCTAGGTCAAGGTTGCGGGTTCCCCAGCGACCTGGACCAACGCAGATGAATACCTGGTCAGCCAGGGCTGCGTTTAGCTTGCTGATAGCGCGCCCTACCTCGGAACGGGCTGCTTCTGTGGGCAGCGCCAAATATCCCTCTGCGTGCACGTAAACCACGTAGTTAATCCAATCGACCCTGCCCCTGGGCACCATACGCGAAGTCGAAAAGATGATATCTTCGGTGGGGATATTTTCAGGCAGCCTGGCCTGGCTTTCTTCCAGGTGGGATTGAGGGCGGCACTGCAAGATGCATATTTCCACTTCGGGCTGGATGGTATCCGGATCAATAACCTGGATGGTGAATTCGGTGTCTACTGGAGCCAGGTAACGGGTCTCGAGGATTTTAAGCATCTTTCGCAGCCGGTCTGCAAGCGGAGTCCGCTTCAGCAATTCATCAAATGTCAGCACCAGCTTATTGACCTCATCTTCCTTGATCAGACTGCGGATGGGGGCTAAATATCCACCCTGGTCGATCTCGGCGATGTAACGTAGAACCTGGTAATGAGGGTGTAAGATCTCCGTGATAGGTAAAGTCTGGAAGGAGTTTTGCGCCAGATTAATAACGTCCACGTACTGCTGAGAATAACGCCTGATCGCTTTGGAAGAGTCCTCAGGATGGAGCAAGGGGTGGCTGAGAGCAACCAGTCGGGGATAATCGTTGCCGACACGATCGACGGCGCGCGTGCCCAATCCCCACACCAGGCGCACAAAGCCCTCCTCTTTCCTAATTTCAGGTGACCAACGGAATGAGTTTCGACTAAAAGCAACACCAGCTGCGTGAGGTAGATAATACTGCTCAGCACTTTCACCTTTTACAACCTGGATCAGTATCGCCATGCGCTCGTCATAATCTTGCAGACCTTTGCTGCGCCGATAAAGCAGGGCGTCGGGATTCAACGTGCTGGCGTATACATGGGCAATGGCCCTGGTTAGATCAACCAGGTTTTCTTCAAGCGTGCCCTGGTTTGGACAGAAAACACTGTCATATTTACCGGCGAAAGAGGTGCCGAAGTTGTCCTCCAACAGGCTGGAGGAACGGATGATCAGCGGATCATTTCCGAGAGATTCGAGTAGGCTCCTGAGTTCATCTGAGATATCGCTTGGGAAATACCCCTGGAGATATTCTTCCTGGATTTGGGGATACTCGGCGCGAATTTGCTCCTCAGACCGGTATTTCTGATCGTTCCAGTGCATTAAATTGTTGACCGACATGAAGGTATACATCACATCGGCGCCTAAAAAATATGAATCTGGGATGCAGAGGTGGGAGGTGATATCTTCGTCAGCAACTTCGCTAAGAATGCGTAATGCAAGCAGCATCCCAGCCGCTTTACCCCCGATTTTCCCCTGACCTATCTTGCGCTTTTTGATTTCAGCCAGATCT
The DNA here is from genome assembly GCA_041558875.1 of Anaerolineales bacterium. GTDB lineage: Bacteria > Chloroflexota > Anaerolineae > Anaerolineales > UBA4823 > PFL25. Next base: position 5,430 of record JBFFEL010000017.1, on the reverse strand, counting down.
TTTACTGTGAACCAATCCTTGGCGATATTGATGTATGCTAATTGGTCGCTGATCATTCTGCGGATCAAAACAACCTTGATCTCTCTCATGCGGGCATCCACCCGCTCCTGCTTTTCTACGGGTAAGTTCTCAATCGCGGCAGCCTGTTCGAAAAGCATATTTTGTGGGGCAAGCTCGGGATTGAAGGAAACTAGCAGGTCATCGGCCTGAGCACCCCGCTCAGCCAACACTTCACGCACAATTTCTTCGAATACCTCGAAGGGGAAATTGTAGGCAAAATAGAAATCTGTCAGGTGGCTACGGGTGCGTTCGCGACGAATTTCCCACACTTCAGTTTGTTCTTCATCGAAAGGATTGTGCAAACCTTCCCGGGCCTGGGATTCGATTGCCCTATCGCGTACTTCCTTTTCAAACTGCTGGGGGCTGATCACCCCGCGTTCGAATAACTCTTTGCGCATGCGAGCCCGCATCCTGACTCTCAGTATTGGGTATTGAGCCAGGGCGGTGTAGATCCTCAAAACACGGTCGGTGGTTGCTGCGGGAAATGTCATCTGAAGTGATAAAACTTGGATTTAGCAAAATGGCACGTCACCTTTAATAACGTGCCAGCTGCAATGAATCGAGACGAGAATAGAAGATGTTCATCTGCCCAGGTGCATGGGCATGATCACGTGCAGAAAATTCTCATCTCCTACCGGGCGAATTACTCCTGGTGCGGTATCGACAGTGGTCTCAAAAGCGATTTCTGGGGTTTTGACCACTTCTAAAACCTCCCGCAGAAAACGGACGTTGAAGGCGATCAATAACGGGGTTCCCTCGATGGAGGCATCTATCTCTGATTCGCTGGATCCGGTCTCTTCGGATTGTCCGCTGATCATAATCAAACCGGGTTTCAATTCACTTCCCGGAGTGATATTGATCCGGGCGATGTGTGATCCCTCCCGGGCGAAAATCTCTGCCTGTTTGCAGGCTTTGAGAAATGAGGAGGTGGAGAGGACGCTGCGTGTCTCTCTGCTGTTGGGGATGATCTGCTCGTAATCTGGGAACGTGCCATCAATCAACTGGGACACCAGCTGGATATCTTGCATCTGGAAAACAACTTGACCCCGGTCGGGAGGTAAGATCATATCGACCACCTGGTCACCGTCGCTGATGATGCGCGCCAGTTCACTAAGGGCGCGGGCGGGGATTACGGCCGACGCGGGGCGTGAGGTTGGCGCCGAGAGATGCGCTTGCCGAACTGAGAGCCGGAAGCCATCCGCTGAAGCCATGGTGAGCTCTTCGCCATTCACTTCCACGAGGACACCGGTCAGGATGGGACGGGCTTCGTCGGTCGAAGCAGCGAAAGCCACTTGCTGGATCATCTCCTTCATATCGGTCACGTTGATGGGGATGCCATCTCCCAAATCCGGTGTTGGCATTGGTGGAAACTCTTGCGAGTCAATACACTTGAGATCCGTGTTTGATGATCCAGAGTGAACGTTTAATGTTTGGGTACGCACACTCAAAGACATTTCAACCTGCTGATCGGATAAAGTTCCAACCAGTTCAGTGAAAGTGCGGGCAGGAACTGTGGTCGACCCCTCCTCCTCGATTTTGGCACCGATCCAGCAAGTGATCCCTAACTCAAGGTTGGTGGCAGAAAGTCGCAGCCGTCCCTCGTCTGTGGCGACCAAGACGTTCGATAGCACCGGGAGTGTGCTCCTGGGTGATACTGCTCTTGAGACGATATTTAGCCCTTTGGCAAGGTTCTCTTGTAGAACGGAGACTTTCATGGTTGCTGTCCTCTCATCAATGTAATTGCCAACAGTATACAACGAGTGACGTAAAACCGCCAGACGATCATCACTTTCGACCTTCTAGATTCATGATATGGAAAGCGTTTTTGTCCTTCTGGAGACTGGTTAAGCCGTAGTTGACAATTTCAGCACACAAGTCTAAACTTGTGTGCAAGGAAATCCAGTTCAAGTTATAATTTTCACCAATTTCCTTCAGGAGCAGAATGTGTCTGCATCAATTTCATCCAGACCAATTAAAGTGCTGGTAGTAGAAGAGAAACAACCAGAGTACGCGCCCTGGTTTCAGGTCGTTTTGGCCGGTCTAAATACAGACCAGTTCGAAGCTGAGCGAGTCTCGACATTATCGAAGGCTATGGTTCTGCTCGAGAAAGAACCATTTGATGTTATTTTATTGGATCTGGCGCTTCCAGACAGCGCCGGTATCGCAACTTTTTCCCAGATTTGTGTAAGAGTACCGGAAGTGCCGATCGTGGTGGTCTCGGCCTTGGAGCATAGCAACCATGCCTTGGAAGTTTTGCGAGAGGGCGCACAAGATTATCTGGTTAAAGGCGAAGTGGATGTCAAGCTGCTCCGGCGAACATTGTTATACGCTATAGAACGCCATCGCTCAAGAGTGCTGCTGCAGCAGTTATCTTTCAATGATGAGCTAACTGGTTTGCTCAACCGGCGCGGATTCCTGTCTATGGCACAACAGCAACTGAAAATTGCCCTGCGAGAGGATTGGGAATTGGTCCTGCTATTCGCAGACCTGGATAGTTTAAAAAACATCAATGATAATTTTGGTCATCCCGAGGGAGATCGCGCCCTGAAATCAATCGCCACGGTATTAAACCAAACGTTCCGGACTTCGGATATCATTGCCAGGTTGGGGGGGGATGAGTTTATCATTCTGGCGCTGAATGCCCCCGCGGCTGGCGTACAGACCATGATGACCCGCTTGCAAAGCAACCTTGATCGCTATAATTCTCAGAATCGCTATTACCAATTGTCATTGAGCATTGGTATTGCGCAGTTTGATCCTAAAAAAGTCAGCTCACTGGAGGCGATGATCATGGAAGCGGATAAAGCCCTCTACGAGAATAAGAGAAAGAAAAGAAAATCCGGGGGAGAATAATAAAACAGACCTGCCAGGTAGTTTCTCTCAATCCAGCAGGTCTGATGGTGTAATTCTTTGTGACAATAGGTTAAATCAACACCTCTAGTCGGAACTTCAGGGAGTAGTTGTTGGCTCCGAGACAGTGACCTGTGTTGGAGTTCGAGTCGGAGGTGGCGCATCTGTCGGAGCAGCTGTTGGTGGCGCCAGGGTGTTGGTCGGTGGAATTGGTGTATTCGTTGGCGGCACCGGGGTGTTGGTCGGCGGTACTGGTGTATTTGTCGGCGGTAGTGGCGTATTCGTTGGCGGCTGTGGAGTTTTGGTAGGCGGAACCGGCGTATTCGTTGGCGGCAGCGGAGTATTGGTTGGAGGTACTGGTGTATTTGTAGGAGGTACCCGTGTCGGCGGTTTCCTGGTGTTAGTTGGCGTTGGTTCTGGCGGCTGCGTTGGCGCGGGAGTCGGGCTGGGTCTTGGGGTTCGAGTGGGGAGAGGTACAGAAGTTGCAGTAGGTGGTGGCGCCGGCGGCGGAGGAACGATATTTGCAATATCCTGTGCAGTCAACTTGACCACTTCAGAGACGACCCACACCCGGGTAATGTTCAGTCCTATTGATTCGGGAGCATTTTGGCTCAAAACTGCCAGGATGCTTTTTTGTTCTGCCAAAATGCCATCCAAGCGGGCGGCCAAATCGTAAGCCAAGAATCGGTTCTGATCCGACACTTCCTTGATAGTATCGAGTGTTTCGCTGACCTGTTCCTCGTATTCCTGGATAGTTTCGGCGACTTCTTCGTATCGCTCTTCAACGATCAAGGCTTGAACTTCTGACAGCCTGTTTTCTACAAACTGGATTTGCAGTTCGGCATCGTTTTCCTCATCAAGTGAGGTTGCCAGCGCAATTTGTTCCAGGGTTAACTTCACTGAGTAAAGACCATCCCCGGGGATGGCTTTCTGAGAGGCGGAGACAACCGTCCCACTCACAAAAAGGAACAGCATCAGAACCAATACGAACGCCACGGGAGCAACCTTCTGGATCGAAAAGAACTGACCCAGCCGCTCACTTATGGTGATTGGTGGTGGAGCAGCAGGTTGACTTTCCATCTGGATCCGCGAGACCAACCTGCGGCGCGAGGCATAGACAAAGCCCGGGCGAGGATCCAAGGCTGGACCAGAAGCGGTCAACCAGGTGGCGATCTCAAGTTGTGCCCGTAGCTCGTCTGCAAACTCCGGGTAGAGAGCGACAACGGAGTCGATCGTTTCGCGTCCGCCTCGGATCAAATCGAGGCAAGACTGTAATGCCTCATCAAATTCTTTGTTCATGTTCTTCTTTTTGCATTGTCTTTCGCAATGCTACAATGGCTCTATGCTGTAGAACTCTTACCGCCCCAGTCGATCGATTCATCACCTTGGCGGTTTCGTTAGGGGATAAATCATTCAAAAATCGCAGTACAAGTACTTCCTGATAATCTTCCCGAAGTTTTGTAAGCGCCTGGCGAATTTCATCGTGTTTCAAATTCCTTGCGGTTACTTCACCAGGTTCGGGGTTGGTATCTCTTAATTGAATATCCTCAATGGTCACTTGTTGGGGTGACCTTCCATTCCTTCGATAGTGATCGATAAGCACGTTCCGAGCGATAATCAACAAAAAGGCAAGAAACGGCACTCCCCGTTCATGATAGCTGGGCACGGAGTTCCAAGCGCGGAGAAAGACTTCTTCTGTGAAGTCTTCGGCATCCATGCTGTTGTCTAGACGAGCATAGAGAAAGCGGTATACTGCGTTAACATGCCTCTCGTAAAGCTCGCCAAACGCTTCCGCTTCACCGTCCTTTGCAAACTTAATTAGTTGATCGTCATCAATATCATGCCATTGAAGCATGATTCCTATCCTATTAAACGCTTACTAATGAAATTTGTTACAATGATTCTGGTCTTCTTATCGAGCCTTAATTCTTGATTCGCTGAACTTATGGATGGATTTTCCTACCGTTTTTTCCATAAGGCGTTTATTGGGGACACCCCGACCCTCAATCTAACACGTTAACAACCGTGTCAAGGGGATTGTAACATGAATTGATACTCAAGTATTAACATTGATGCCCTTGCTCTGTTGAAATTCAACCAGAATGGACACGTTAATAAGAATATTCTCATTCTGGCGCACAATTATAATAAAAAAATTGGGCCTGTCTATATGCTCTCCAGTTGACAAGCCCAATTCCTTTAAAATGCGTTCGCAGCGAGTTACATCCAGCCGCGCAGCTCCATCGCTTTAACCACTTTGGCGATGGCCACCATGTAGGCAGCATCACGCATATACACTTTTTCACTTTCGGCCATCTCAACAACGCTGTTAAAGGCCTTGGTGATGGTTGTATCCAAACGCGAGAGGACTTCATCACGGGTCCAGTAATAATTCATGTCATTTTGGACACCCTCAAAGTATGAGACTGTGACGCCTCCCGCATTGCACAAGAAATCTGGAATCATAAAGATGTGATTCTGCTTCAATACTTTATCTGCCTCCGGAGTTGTGGGACCATT
>JBFFEL010000016.1:0-45395 GCA_041558875.1 Anaerolineales bacterium | reverse complement strand
CGCCCATCCTGGTTCTCGAAGAAGAACTCATTCTCTCCAATTGCTTGGCGCAGTCGGGGATGATCCAGGACCAGGTGGGAACCCTGGGTGCCGCTGATGAAGTTTGTGCCCACGCCCATAGATCGATTGACTAGGTCGATCCAGGGTCCAGCGGCGTTGATTAAAATTTCGGGTTCCACCTGAAAGGATTTCCCACTGGACTCATCTTTTAGGGTGACTGACTTTCCCTCGGCAGACTGCAGGCTGACATAGTTTAGAGGGATGGCATGATCATTGGCATCCACGGCATCCTGGATCAGTTCAACCGCGATCCGCTCCGGTGACGGCATGGCACCGTCGTAATAGGTGGCAGTATATATGACCTCAGGGTTTATGTCCGGGAATAGGGCAGTTGATTCACTTCTGTTTCGAAAGGCGTGAGGCGAGACAGTTTTTTGTCTGCGTGTGTAGTAATCATAGAGCAGCATGCCCAGTTTGATCACGACCGCGCCCCGCTCAGCAGGTCGATCCAAAAGCCCCAGGAACTTCAAGGGAGCATTGAATAAACCGGAGAACCATTTGAAGATCGGGAAAGTGGTCGGCAGCGGCTTCACCAGGTGAGGGGCGTTTTCCAGCAGCCGATTGCGCTCCTGAACCGCTTCTCTCACCAGGCGAAACTCGCCGTTCTCTAGATAACGGATGCCGCCATGGATCATGTGGGAGGAAGCCGCGCTGGTCTCGCTGCAGTAATCGCCTTTGTCCACCAGGACCACGTCCACGCCCTGCAGGGCTAGATCCCTGAAGGTGCCGATGCCGTTGATCCCGGCGCCGATGATCAGGAGGCTGACTTTGGGATTTTCTTGTAAAGTTTGGAGCCTTTCTTCTCTGGTTTTCATATTCCAATGAATATCGGGAAATGTCCAAAAATATTGTCACTGCGAGCTTGCGAAGCCTGTCCTCGACCAAGGGGAGGGGACAGTCTACTCACGACGAGGTAAGGGATTGCTTCGGTCGCTGGGCTCCCTAGCAATGACAATAGTTGTATCAATGCAAACGAAGCAAAGCGGAGTGCGGTAATCTCCTGGCTGAATTGGATATCACCACGCACTGGTCTCGTCCCAATGATCCAGGATCAGAAACTGCGGGACAAGCTTCGTCGCAAAGAACGCTCCTCGCCCCGTAACAGGCACGGGAGTAAACCGATGACAAAAATCTAATCAACCCAATCGAAGGTGCGTTCGACCGCCTTGAGCCAGCCGCTATGCAGTTCCTCACGGTGGGCAGCATCCATCTCCGGCTGCCAGGTCCTGTCCATCTGCCAGTTGGCGCGCAGGTCATCCAGGTTGTCCCAGAAGCCGACGGCCAACCCGGCGGCATAGGCTGCACCCAGCGCGGTGGTTTCGGCGACTTGAGGCCGCACGACAGGCACGCCCAGGATATCGGCCTGGAACTGCATTAACAACTCGTTGTGCACCATGCCACCATCGACTTTCAGGCTGGTCAGGTCAACGCCGGAGTCGGCCTTCATAGCGTCCAGCACCTCGCGAGTCTGGTAGGCGGTGGCTTCCAAGGCAGCGCGAGAGATGTGGTACTTGTTGATATAACGGGTCATACCGACAATCACTCCCCGGGCATCAGATTTCCAGTAGGGTGAAAAAAGCCCTGAGAATGCGGGGACAAAGTAGATGCCACCGGCATCATCAACTTTATTGGCAAAATCCTCCACCTCTGCGGAGTTCTCGAAGAAATTGAGGTTGTCGCGCAGCCACTGAACCAATGCACCGGTGACGGCAATAGAACCCTCCAGGCAGTAAACCGCGGGCTCATCGCCAAGTTTATAGCCCAGCGTGGTGAGCAGCCCGCTCTGGGAGGGCACCGGCGAGGTGCCGGTGTTAAGCAGCATGAAACAACCTGTGCCGTAAGTGTTCTTGGCCTCGCCTGGCGCGTAGCAGGCCTGACCGAAGAGAGCTGCCTGCTGATCTCCCAGGTCCCCACAGACAGGGATCGAGTCGCCGAAGGGGCCGTCTTTGGGGGTGGTGCCCCAATAATCCGGGTCGCTGGAGGGGACAATTCTGGGGAGCATCTGGCGGGGGATGTCTATGGCTTCCAGGATTTCGTCATCCCAGTCCAGGGTTTTCAGGTTCATCAGCAGGGTGCGCGAGGCGTTGGAGACGTCGGTTACATGAGCGCCACCATCTGGTCCCCCGGTCAGCCACCAGATCACCCAGGTGTCGATGTTGCCGAAGAGCGCTTCCCTCCGCTCAGCAGCCTGGCGGACACCATCCACATTATCGAGGATCCACTTGAGTTTTGGGCCAGAATGGTAGGTGGTCAAAGGGAGACCTGCTTTTGGGCGGAAGCGATCCTGGCCGCCATCTTCTGAGAGCTGATCACAGATTTCCTTGGTGCGGGTATCCTGCCAGACGATGGCGTTGAAATACGGCTCGCCCGTCTTCGGATTCCAGACCAGGGTGGTCTCGCGCTGGTTGGTGATGCCCACTGCCGAGATTTCTCCGGATTTTATGTCCCCATTCTCGAGCGCACCTTTGACGACCTCCTGCGTGCGATCCCAGATTTCCATGGGGGCGTGCTCTACCCAGCCGGGTTGGGGGAAGATTTGCTCATGCTCCCGCTGGTGGGCGCTGACCACCCCCCCGGAATGATCGAAGATCATGCAGCGGGTGCTGGTGGTGCCCTGATCGATTGCAGCTACATATTTCGTCATGTTCACCTCATTTCGTAGGCAAATTGTACCTGATTCAGAATTTATCGACTGGTTACTTGTCAGTGGATGATGATAACCCGCGCAGTAATCATATATACCAATGGTTTCATTAGTGAGTCGGAAAAAATTTTATTGCGATTTAATCGATCTATCTTGAAAATTTCACTCTGACGCTTGGGTTCAAGCGTTTGCAGGATGAATATTCAACTTGCCTTGGTGCAGCCATGTGTTTGAACTGGCGCAAATTCTCTCCTGAGATTCTTGGCTGGATTGTATTGATCAGATCTGGTTTTGTTCGTGATCCCTTCGCAGGAAAATCAAATCTCTGAATTTGCAAAGCAAAAAAGTAACGATGGCGAAAACTAATAATGTATTTATCCAGCGTCCATCCCATTTCTTATTTATTGCAATTTCTGTATTTACAGAGATAGAATCTTTGCTGGAGGCAATAATATAAGTCAGTTCATCCAAATTTATGAATGATTGCCTGGTTGCCCAATGGAAAAGTCCCTCTCGAACTTTATGGAAATCATCGTATTCGCCATAAGAAAGATGTAGACCATCACTATGGTTATATTCAAGGAAGTCAAGATATCCTTGCCCCCAACTTGGGTCAGCTGTATGCCAATTTCCTTGGGCGTAATATTCAATCCAGGCATGCCCAATACCGGGGCTGTCAGCTGTACCCCTGTGTGACATTGGATAATAATCATCGGGAAGAACAGTTCCGATGATCATGCGAGCTGGTATCCCTGCTGCGCGACAGAGTGCCACCATCAATCGTGAATACCCAAGACAGGAACCAGTCGCTAACCGGTAGGCTTCCAGAGCAGAAGTGTTTGTTTCACCGCAATCCTCTTCGGTGAAAACTAGATGTCGAGAAGTAAACTGATATATCCGGTATGGATCATTCAATAAACCTTGGGCTCGATTGATGATAGCAGGGTGATCAGATTCAATACCTGTCTGGGGCAAGGTGAATTTCTGATCTACCGGAGATTTCCAGGCTGTTATCCCTTGTTGAAGCGTGACATCGTATTCGATAATCATCTGCTGTGGATGATTTTCTTCAAGTTCCGCCCACAGCTTTCCCGCGTCAAGATGAGCATAAGATATCCATTCTTGCTCGCCACCCCATTCAATTCTCGGATTGTTAACCGTCTGGTACGAACCGCTTTTAGGAAGGATGAATCCAATATTTACCCTGGCACGATCTTCTGGAATTGATATTGTGTGCTTTTCAACGATGTGATATTTTACGTTTGCCGGAAGCCAAAGATATGCAGCGGGTATGGTGATTATAAGAATCGTGAAAATAAAGATCATCGCAAACCCGGTGGTTGCACACTTCTTAATTCTTGTTCTAATCGGATGCATGGTCATGATAAACCGACTTTACAATCACGAAAAGGAACGAGAAGATGATTGAGCTGCTATGATCTGGGGTTCAGGAAAAGATTAGGAAGGTGTGGATTGACGAGGGAGGTCTATGGCAATTGGTAGCGTGCGGTGAGATGATGACGGGTAATAGATTGGCTATTGTCGATCCGGAAAATCAACATGATTTTGTTGTTTATCTGTGTTAATTGCCGGTTGTACGATTGAAAAGTCTTGAATAACTATCCATTACGAGGATTGAGAAGTGATTTCTGAATAGGTATTCTGCTAGCCAATCCTTTAATCAAGATTCCATTACCTTGAATGTGCTTTGTAATGAATTTCATTCTCACGGCTGCATATACGGTAGAGAAATTTTAGTAACGACAACCAACGACCGAACCAATTTGTGTAATGAAGAAGTAGTGAGTGTGACACGCGAATATCCAATCTTCCTAACATCCATTCGCCCTTCATCGATCGAAATCTGTAATTGATTATACTTAGTATACAGCTATATGTGAAAAATGTCACTAAGATTCAATGGGTGTTGGTTATTAAGAAAATGATGCTCAAAAGGCTAATAAAAAAACTATTTTCTTAAATATCAAGCAAGCAAATCTGCCGTTTCAACAGCAGGGGGTGGTTAAATCTTCCAGAATGAGATAATGGATATGGGACTACGCCGTTTTGTCAGAGGAGTCGAGCACACCAACAGGTTATCATGGGATATGGTTATGGAAGATATTCCAGAAATTAGTATTGGCGCAGGTATGATGGCCTAAAGAATCTTTATATTTTGTGGTTGGAGAAGTTAGGAGGTTGGGGGAACAACTTCTGATGATAAATGCTTCCCAGATTAACGAATCTGCAAGTGCTGCTACTATTCTGGATAAAGTAAACTATCCCTTAAGAAGTGACTAAAGTCGTTTGACTAATAAGAAACCTAATGGCAGATATCATTACCCTGGAATGCCCTTCTTGCGGCGGTCGAACCGTATTCTCCTCAAATGCAGAGATATTGGTATGTGAATACTGCGGCAACCAGCACACCTTCCGGCTACCAAACCCTACCACCGGTCACACGTCAGCGGCGGTACTGGGGCCAGCCAATCCACCAAGATCGGCTTCAGCAGGGATAGAATCGCTGCGCCCTCGTCCTAAAGAGGTCACCGTTCAGAAGCACCCTGGGAGCCTGGAGCTTTCCTGGCGCTGGTTCTCCTGGAAGTACCTGCCGCTGGCTTTTTTCTGTGTGGCCTGGGACAGCTTTCTATGCTTCTGGTACAGCATGGCTTTTTCAACCGGTGCTCCCTGGATCATGATCGTCTTTCCCATCGCTCACCTGGCGGTCGGGGTGGGCTTGACTTATTACACCCTGGCTGGTTTCCTTAATCGGAGTTGGCTGCATTTGGATCGGGAGTATTTCACAGTCGGTCACGGACCGCTGCCCTGGTGGGGGAATTTACACGTGCCGGTAAGGCAGGTGGGACAGCTCTACTGCAAGGAAAAGCCTGGCAAGAATAACAATGGATCGACATACCAGTTGAGCGTGGTACTCAAAGATGGACGGAAAAAGGATTTGCTCTCAAACCTTGATTCCCCTGAAATCGGTTTCTACATCGAACACCAGATCGAAAGCTGGTTGAAGATCCCCGATCGCCCAGTGCGCGGCGAGTTGGAGCGCAGGGAAGATCTTTATTAATTACGTTTCCCCATCCAGCAAATCAATATTCATGCTGTAAAGCAGGGACATCGCTTCCGGGAGCGAAAACCGGGCCCCTATCAGGATGTTGTCCGTTGGATCGATAAGGTAGTTGCGCGCCTGGCTCAGATCAGCCCCGCTGAGGTTGGTCTGGCTGAAAAGACTGTCAGTTAAATCCGTCCCATTGAAATCCGATCGGGAGAGATCAGCCTCGCGGAAGTCCACATCGACCGCGAGGCAATCTGCGATCTGGATTCCTGGCAGGCTGAGCCCGATGAATGTGGAATGGCTGAGAGCGCTTTTTTTGAAGCGCAGTGGTTCACCCAAAGCAGTTACCGGCCAGTTCGCCTGAGCCCAATTTATGCCGATGCATTTCGAGGCCTCAAATATTGCGCCCGTAAAACTGCTTTCAGGCACCTGAACCAGGCTCAAGTCACTGCCTTGAAATGTGCAATGGATGAAGCGGCATAGGTGGAAAACTGACTCCACAAATGTGCATTCTCTGAAGACACAATCGAAGAATTCGCTGGTGTTGGTTCGGGTGTTATCCAGCTGCAGCCGGTCGAAAACCTGATCAGTGTAACGGTTCTGGGATGTTATTGCAGCTGGCAATTAAAATCTCCTGTGGATCTTTATCTGCCTGATACATCGGAGATGGATGAACAAGCAAGGGCACTGGTATCTGGATGATTTCTGGGAATTGTTTATGGGCAATATTTTTTCAGCGTTCACATTATGCATGCATTCAGGTGGACAATTTGGTTCATAAGTTAATGCTTAAGTAAGTTTAATCGATTTGTGCTTCACCAATCAGAAAAGTTGCGGTAATATTCGTTAGGCTGAATATGACCTGCCAATGACAATGATTAAATTGGAACAAATATGGTAACGCCGGCGACATCTTCCCGCATCCGAGAATTCTCCAGCATGATCGGCAACACTCCTCTCATGGCGATTGACCTGCTGTATAAGGGTGAACCGCGCGTGGTCTATGCCAAGGCAGAGAACCTTAATATGACCGGGAGCATCAAGGACCGCATGGCTTACCATATTTTGAGCCGCGGCTATGAACGCGGCGATCTAAAACCACAAGACGTGATTGTCGAGGCGACCAGCGGGAACACAGGGATCGCTTTTTCCGCTATCGGGCGGGCGCTGGGTCATCCGGTGGTGATCTTTATGCCAGACTGGTTGAGCGCCGAACGGATCAACCTGATCAAGAGTCTGGGCGCAAAAATCATCCTGGTGAGCAAGGAGGAGGGCGGCTTCCTGGGCAGCATCGAGCGCGCGGAGGAGATGGCGGAAAGCAAAGAAAATGTCTTCCTGCCAAGGCAGTTTTCAAACCGGGACAATGTTGAAGCGCATTTGAAAACGACCGGCCCGGAGATCTGGTGGCAGCTTAAGTTCCGGGACCTGACCCCAGATGCATTTGTGGCTGGAGTAGGCACCGGCGGCACAATCATGGGGGTAGGCAGCTATCTCAGGAGGAAAAACCCTGACATTAAGTTATACCCGCTCGAACCTGCTAACTCCCCCACGTTATCCACGGGATGTAAGGTAGGTCTGCACCGCATCCAGGGCATATCGGACGAGTTTATTCCCGCCATCCTGGAGTTAGACCAATTAGACGAGGTGATCAGCGTCGACGATGGAGATGCGATCATCATGGCCCAGAAGCTGGCGGGAGAGCTGGGGCTCGGGGTGGGTATCTCTTCCGGGGCGAATTTCCTGGGCGCATTGAAAGCACAAAATGATTTGGATCGCGATGCAGTTGTGACGACAGTGTTCTCTGATTGCAACAAGAAATACCTCAGCACCGACCTGATGCGCGAGGAACCCGTAGAGAATGATTTTCTTTCCCCGCATGTCCAGCTCTTGAATGTGCGCGCAATAAAGCGGGTCTGTACCACCTGCTACGATCCTCAAGAGTGTTCCGTCTTTACGGGTGTAGATGTGGATGGGGAAGAATTTATTCCTTACTGCCAGCTGGCCAGGGAAGGAATTTTTAATTAAATCCCGGTATGTCGGTCAGAACTTGCAATTCACCAATTAAGGGCTCAACTTGCTGGAGGGGTGATCACTTGTTTTTCTCAAGGATGGCGTCAATTTCAGACATTTGATCCGTGCTCAATGTTCCAAAATTCATCGCACCGGCATTTTCCTGAACCTGGGCTACGGTCTTAAAACCAGGGATGGGGATTGTGCGGCCACTGCGAGCCCAGATCCAGGCCAAGGCACCCTGAGCGAGTGTGCGCCCTTCACTGGTAAGTATTTCCCGGACCTGTTCAAGTTTCTGCAGCCATTCTGGATTTGGATGACCATCGACCAAGCCCACAAACCATTCGGCATGCGCCCGAACATCATCATCTGGGAAGCTGGTATCCGGGACAAATTTCCCTGTCAGTAACCCCATGCCCAAAGGGCCGCGGTTGATGCTGGCCAGATCGTATTGATCACATATTTCTAATATCTCATCAACTCCATCAAAGATATTCAATTGCTGCTGAACGACTGAACAATTCTCCCCCTCTGCAAAAGCGCGCACCGCGTCAGGTCGATCGGTGCTCCAACCGTAACATCTAATCTTTCCCTCTTGAACTAAATCCTCTAATACAATGCGGATCTCGAGGGATTTTTCGACATCATACCCCCAAACATGCAGCTGGTAGACATCAATATAATCGGTGTCCAGACGCTGTAAACTTTGTTCAAGATCTTCTCGCAAATGATCAGCCACCGGGGCTGTTTCAGGTGGGTCTGCATAGGGGCGGGCATTTTTTGTGATCTCGTCGATCTGGTCGCCAAATTTTGTGGCGATAACCGCCCCCTCCCGCCTGCCTTTCAAGGCCTGACCTAAGATGCGTTCGCTGTAGCCGCAGCCGTAATTGGCCGCGGTATCAAAAAAGTTTGCGCCCATATCTAATGCTGCGTGAATGGCGCGAATAGATTCGGAATCATCCACTTCACTCCACCCCGCGGGGGATCCATCATAAGTCCAGGGACCACCGATCGCCCAGCAGCCCATCCCGACCGCGGATGATTCGATACCTGATCTACCCAACGTCCTTTTCATCTTTTTCTACTCCTTTTCAGATATGGATTGTATCCCCATTCAGTGCTTTGAGATTCAGTATTCATAAGTCGGTCACAAACAATCGCTGATGAACCTGGGAAGAAAAATAATTATAAATTACCCCTATGCAATATTTAATAACCATATCGGAATCTGCGTAATTCTGTGTCAATCTGCTCCATAATGGAAATGCCCGGCAGAAGAATATTTTTAGGAGATCAATTCATAAAATTCTGTAATTTTAGATAATTTAGTACCCTGCGAGAAAATTCCCGGTGGGATTGGCGGGAGTACTTAACCTCCGTGTATACCTTGGCCAGGTTATCCACACCTGAGTCGATGATTAATTTTCTCAAGCGGGGGTAGCTCATGTACCTGTCCCAACCCTTCACCTCTCTTTCACAATAGATCTCCACGATGCGTTCGTCATCATAATCCTGGTAGGTCTCGTAATGAACCAACCCATCCAGAGGTAGTCGATCGCGAAGGGGAGGGTCTTCATTTGGGTAGCCGAGGGTAAAACCAACCACCGGGACAACGTTATCCGGAAGGTTTAGGATTCGCCCGACCTGGTCACAGTTTGAGAGTGTGCTGCCCAGGTAGCAAATTCCTAAACCTTTCGATTCGGCTGCCAGGGCGACATTCTGCGAAACCAGGATGGCATCGATGGCGGCGACCATGAAGCTCATGAAGTTGTCGAAATTGTCCGCAGCGTCGCTGATGCGCAACCACTTTCGCATGCGGTGGAAGTCAGCACAGAAGGTGACCAGGATGGGCGCCTCCAGCACCATGTTCTGCTGGAAATGGGCCTTATGCAGCTGCTCGCGCAGGGTTTTATCCCGCGTGACGATGATCGAGTAAGTCTGCATGTTGCCGGAAGAGGAGGCGCGGATGCCGGCCTCCAGGATCTCTTCAAGGAGATCAGGCGGAATATCATCCGGTTTATATTTGCGGATAGAGCGGTGCTGGTGGATCGATTCAATGACGGTCATCGAAGAAACCTCAGGAAATTGAATTTGGTTGATTGTGAGTTAAATAGCAATATTGAAATTGTACAATAGTTCGTCATTTCCCCCACATAATGGTGTTCGGTAGTCTGTATTCTTGGATTGACCTCAATACCTGACGATAGGCACGCCACCAACAAGGTGGGCATCTGGCGCTCAGGTTAGTGGCATGCCAATGATCCACACAAGTTGTTAACTATTCTCGGTCAAAGATGGTTGGGGAACAGGCTGGTCTCGATGCAGGGTACGCTGGCCCCAGATCAGCCTCACAAGGAAGGTTGGAAGGCCAGTAGTAAGAGGATCAACAGAGCGATGATCCCAATGGCAATTCCGAGAATGGTGCCCCGCCAGGCGACAGATTTGTAGTCATCATCACCGGGACCCGCGCTCTCAGCAAGGGCAATTTGCCTGCTTATGATACGAGAGTATCCAAAAAGACCTAATAGGAAGATGACCAACCAGAATACCGCGGTTAACAGGAACGAGGGAATCGATAAGTTCAGACCGGATAAGTACACCATAGCCACCCAGGTGATCAGCGCCAGTGCGACAGCGGGTAGAACGATGCGGTTGTTGATCACTTGGATGCCCTTCAGCGTAAATGGCAGCGCTTCCCGGTTGGCTGTCGCCCGCTGAATCCAGAAAGCGTAGGTAACGTTTGGTCCAATAGCTACAATCAATAAAATCAAATAAATAAACCACAACAGCTGATCCAACATTGCATATTCTCCTTTGTGAATTTTTCTAGGACTCTGTGTACTCCATTTCACAATTATCCTGGTGTGATTGGAATTGATGGCTTCGCTTCATCCAAAGTATCTACCTGGGATCCACGTCTGAGCCGCCGGAGGTATCGATTTGTCCCATGGTGGGAGATCCGAGGTAATAGACCTGCGAACCTCCGCTGGCATCAACATTGAGGGTGCCGCTGGCATTTATGATCACCTGGCTGCCTCCGCTGGCATCAATACTAGCATTTACCACCTTGAACGCGGCCAGATCAGCATCGCTGCCCCCGGAAGCATCGACCCATATTTCGTCTCCGGTGCCGTTGACGGAAACATCCGAACCGCCGCTCACATCGAGACCAGTCAGGGAGGGCAAGGTGACATTGGCCTGTAAAGTGGAATTGCCTTAAATCCGGTTACCTTCAAGGCCGATCTTGAGCGTGTCGCCCACTTTTTCAACCTGAAGATATTCGACGAGGTTATCATCGACGCGAATCACAACGCTGAACTCGTCGCCCTGGTCCACTTGCACGTTGAAACCCTGGCTGATGTCCAGTTTGTCAAACCCGGTGAGCTCCATCTCCTGGGTCACAACCTGTCCAGATCCAGTTGTGATCTGGGAGCATGCAGTCACCATCACAACTAGAAGTAAAACAATTATAGCTAATGTAGTTTTCATTTTTCTTCTAATTTCAATCATTATTCTTGAGTCTGCTCGACATCGGCTTCCGCCAGGTGCTTGAGGTTGGCGAGGATCTCTGTCCCAGTTTCTCTGGCACCACGAGCGGCAAAATAACCGATGATCTTACCGATCGGCCCATAGTGGAACTCGATGTGGTCATTGAAAGTGAAGCGGCAACCGTCAGGAGTGGCATCGATCTCCCAGCACTCGTCGTAGCTCTTAAAGTCACCCTTGGTCATGCTGTAACCAAAAACCTCGTTCTTAACCCACTCGGTGGTCTCAAAACAGAGGTTGAACTTTCGGCCGCTGGCCTCCTCATACCAATAGAACGTGGAGCCAAGGCCACCCTGCTGCTCGCTGGTCCACTCAAATTTCTGCAAAACTGTTACACAATTATACAAATCTGTTCACCTTCACAGCGGATTTGATTGTAAGTTGATGGAGGCGAAAATGAATAATTTAGTTCTTGATAATAACATATCAGTTGAAGTCTCACGTTACTCTTTTGATAATGCGTTGCTGCTGTGGGCTGATTCCAGCACCGATATTCAAAGTGATCGACGAAAGGACCTCTTGAGAGATAAAGCCAAGCAAGTTAGTGATTTCTTCAATTGGATTTGTAAGCCAGTCCATGAAATCACTCCAAACGATATTAAATCATGGCAAAACGAGCTTGAAAATCGCGGCCTGAGTCCTAACTCGGTATATGGTCACCACCTGAGTATTCTTTTTTGCCACTATACCGGGAAGGCTGGGGAAGTCGTCCCCCAGAAGTAAAACCAGAAGATGGGGAGGTACGGATAACATGGGTAGCAGCACAGTGAAAAAAGAAACAATCGATACTTTGACTTCGAAACTTGCTGAATTGAACAAGAATCCTCGAGAGAACGTTGCAGAGAGAAAGCGCGTATCAGCCGCCTTGGACCGTCAGTTGAGAGCTAACAATGAGAAGCAACTGTTGCTCTTTATCGATCAAGAGATTGAGAAAGGTCAGCCACTTAACATGAACTCTGTTCGTAAGAAAGCCCAATCCCTGGATTACTCGGGCAATCTCACCGATGCAGTAAACCTCGTAGTTGCCCTTCGACGTATTGTTCGCGGAGGCAGTGATGAGCGATGATCGCATTGTAGAACGCGACGAACTTGGAAGGATCAAGAAAGCTAAGCTGACACCTGAGCAGGCCTCAGAGATGGGTAAAGCCTCGGCTGAGGCTAGATTCAAGATAGAAGCGACATCAGAGGGGTTATTGAAGGAGGCTGGATACAACGATGATGACAATCCAGCTCCGGTTTATGCCTCAGTCATGGCACAGCAGGCTATCAAGAGCAATCAGGCCATGAGGGATTGGAGGAAATTTACTGGAACTCATGATGCTGATACAGGAAACGCGCCAGAGGAAAATAATTGCCCGTACTATGAGCATTGTCTCTTATTCAAGAGCTATGAAGAGACAATCACACCGCGAGAGATTAAAGAGGCAACTGAGCGTATCAGAGCCAGGAGAGAGAGGCAACAAAAACCTTGAAATATCGACAGAGTTCAAGAGAGAGAACGCCGGAAATCCGTGTGAACACGGGCGGTTGTCTGACAACTCCCTGGGGGAGAAGAGGGCGGCTGGCCGACCAGGCGAGATCGGTTTCCGGCTGCCCGATTCCCTCGATTGGGTTACACAATTGGTATCAAAGTGTAACCAAAATTGCCGGGCAAATCGGCGTAATTGCTGCGGTTGGGATGGCGGATTACGTCCTGGGCGATGGTGCGGTGAACGGTGATGGTATGGGAAAAATCGGCGGGCGGGTGGCGGCGTATGGGGTACTCCCCTCCACTCACGTTAGTTCGTTTTCGTTGGTTGGTGTGGCGTGTTGCTAGAGTGCGACTGTCATATGGTGAAAATAATTCCGTGTTGACCTAGGAGGTTTTAAATCATGAACGAATATCAAAATGTATTGAACGACTATGACAACGAGGAGTTTATCGAGATGTTCAAGAAGCTCGAGTTAAATGGTTCAAAACGAGCTATTGCAACCACTATCAAAAAAAGACACCCTGGCAACACCACTACATCGCCAGGGCCACGATCCACCTACCCTTACGTACGGGCTGGATCATCACTAACAGTATAGCATGGAATAGCGGCGAAATGCTTATCTCTTTGTCGCCCACGTCGCGGGTGAGGTGATGGGAGTTATTGCGGAATACGCGACTAAGAAGAGGAGTCACTAATAAACGAAATAAAATATCGATTAGCACCTTACAATCTTGACCGAGGTATTGACATAGTGGCATAATGCAACTGTAACAGGGTCATGAAGTTAACCGTGCGAATGCCAGACGATGTTCATAAGGCATTGAAAGAGATCGCAAAGAATGAAGAACGATCTCTGAATGCTCAAATCGTTTATATCTTCAAGAAGTTTATTGAGGAGTACTTTAAGGAAAAGCAAGGTTAACTAAAACGGGCCGAAAAGAAACCACCATTTCTTTACGACCCTAACGAAACACCGGGGCTAGCCGGTGCACCGCTAGAACGATTCTATCACACCAGTTAACGCCCCGGTACATATATCGGGGCGTTTCACATTTTGCCGGGAATGTTGCGGGATGCCTCAACGGAGGAAAAAATGAATCACCCGCTTCCAAACACTAACGCTTCATTGGAAAGAAAATTTGTTGTTCACCAGATGGCCAAGTTGCGCCATGAATGGCAATCAACGGTTGGTGAGAGCGTGGACCTGGCTCAAATCAAGGGCAGCGTTGGGCTGATCCTTGACGACATCGCCAATTTGCTCGGATTATCTTCAAAGGAAATTCAAGCGGCGATTAGTAAGTAGTATCTATTATGCCCCTCCCCGGCGAGTGGCAGCCATTGATGGGAGTTAGAAATGGATAGCATAATTTACATACGAGTAAGCACCCAGCCACAAGTGGACAAGGTATGGTCACTAAAAGGCCACTTAGATCGCTGTAGAGAATATGCGGAGAACAATAACCTTAATATTGTTGCTGAGTTCACCGATGGTGAATCTGGCGGTACGTATTATCGGACTGGTTTCAAGCAGGTTGAAGAAATGCTTACTCGGAAAGAAGCTGGTGCGGTAATCATTGATGGGGCTACGTGTTTTGGGAGAAGTGCTGCTGAGGGGATGGCGATCTACGAAGAGTGGATCAATGATGAGGGGATTGATATTCACTATCTTGACAGTGGCAAAGTGATCTACAAAGGCTCTCGTAAGCTGGTTGAAAATGTGAAGCTTGTTGTTTCGGAATATGAGAGAGAAAGAATCCGCGAAAGAACTATGCAGGGTAGATTAACCAAGGCTCAAGCGGGTAAGATGGTGATGAGCGGAATTCCCCCATACGGTTACAGGAAACAGGGATTCAGGGAGGATGCCGTTCTTGTGAGGTATTAGCCTGAATTAGATATTGTTCGGGATATTTTCCAATGGTACACAGTTGGCAACGGTTCATCTGGTCCGATGAGCAGTCGGAAGATTGCCCAAAAATTGAATACCATTCCATCAGCAAAGCTGGAAAAGGGCTGGAACAATGTTACAGTTTCGCGCATATTAGATAACGAAATTTATGCGGGGACAACGTATTACGGTAAAACGCGTTGCAGGATGAAGGGAAAGAAAAGGATTGTTGTCAATTTGCCGAGAGAAGAATGGATTCCAATCCAGGTAGATGAACTAGCCGTCATTGATAAATCTACTTTCGAGATCGCTCAAGCACGTAAGAATCGGAACAAGGAACTGGCAAAACGTAACAAGAAACGCAATTACTTGATGAGTGGACATTTCAGGTGTGGGACTTGCGGCCAGGTGATGACCGGGTATTGTTTGCGGGGTTATCTTTACTACCAATGCAAAACAAAGCACCCCAAACCCAACAAAAAGCCATGTGCTACCGCGAACCGATCTATCATAACTCACAGGGTTGATGATGCTGTATGGGATTGGATTCGTGAGCTGTTAACTGATGATGACACCCTTGATGAAGGTTTGAATAAGATGCTGGAGAACAATCGCAAGCAAAACAGTACAAAATTCAAGCGGCTGGATACCTTGGAAAAGATGATTACCAAAACCGATAACGGTATAAATCGGTTGACCAACGAGTTAGTTGAAGGGGATTATGAAGATGAGTTTACACGGGAAATCTTCAGAGAAAAAATCAATGAACAGTCCGATACCCTGAAATCTCTGAAGAAGGAACAGCATCGAATAAGCGTTGAGTTAGCTCATGTAGAAATTACTGATTATTTTCGGGGGGAAATCAAGGAAATGGCGGCAAAGATAAGGCACAGGCTTGATGTGATAAATTTTCAGGAAAAAAGGAAGATTATGGATATGCTCAATGTGAAGGTTGTATTCAGGGTAGATGGAGATGCCCGGTGGTTAGAAGCTACCTGTGAGCTGATTCCTGATTCAATTGAGTTACATCCTTCTTCAAGGCGGTGAACCACTGCATCGTCTTTTCCGGTTCAACCAGGTAAGGCCAGACAACTTCTGGGGGTGCTTTTATATCGACGGACATACTCACTAACATGACGATCCTCCTTCTGGTAAATCAAAATCTAGCGTGAAGAGAGGAAAATACTGCATCACCAAATCCTGTAGCAAGCAGTTGAGGACCATGCTATTGGGATTTGACCTGATCAAGCTCAAGCAGAAAATGCGATCAGAGCATTTCATCCGGTCCCATTCCGACCCAGCGCACTTCGATGCCGGCCCGAGATCCTAAGCGATCATATAGTTCACCCGTGTGATGCTGGATGTGGCGGATATTATAGAATTGGAGCTGCAGCTTGTCGAAGGGGATCCAATTGTAACCGGACTCGGCTTCCAGGTCAGTGGTAGGGACTCGCTCCCTTACCACCTGGCGGCAGAAATCTAAATAGGTCAGCAGGTTCTCTTTGCTGAAGGGGAGATCATTTTCACCCCCATCCGAATATTGTTCAATCTGGGGATCGAAGTAATGAAGGCCATCAACGTGCTTCTCCCAGGGTTGAAATTCATCTTCAGTTGTCTGCAAATACAGGTGGGTGTAGAAAAGGGCATGATAGGCAATATTCCAGAATTGGTTCTTATCTTCCGGGTCAGCCCATAGCGGTTCAGGACACTGGGTGATTGCTTGAGCCAGCATTTCCAGCGCGGCCAGGTATTGTGATTTGATGATTTCCTTGATTTTCATTTTGCTGTATCCAGTCGGTTTTTTTTTATTGCATACTGGCCGATCTTATTGATAGTTTTTGGTGGGTTAAGCGCCAACAAGGGGCTAGACTACTATTAAATTTAGTACGAGAATAATCACGAGGATATTATTTAATAGGGATACCACCAATCCTTTGCCTCTGGCGAGAAATCCCAGTGGACGTGTTTGGTTTCCATAAAACTGTCCAGGCCTTCGAGACCGAGTTCGCGAGCATTCCCGCTCATCTTCATTCCGCCGAACGGTCCAGCATAATTATCGGTGAGGGGATCATTGATCCAGATCGTGCCAGCACGCACCTCCTCATAGAAGGTTTTGATCAAACGGGCATCATTTGAACGCAGCACCGCGCCCAACCCGTATTGATTGTCGTTGACCAGCTGGATGACCTCGTCGAAAGTCCGATAAGTCATCAAAGGGATGGCAGGACCGAAAGTTTCCTCTGACATGATCAGCATGCTGTGGTCCACTCCGGTCAAGACGGTCGGTTCGTAGAAGAAACCGCGCTCGAATTCAGGCGGTCGCCTGCCGCCGGTCAGAATATTCGCGCCTTGGGATTGGGCATCCTGGATATGGATCTCAAATTTTGCGCGGTATTTTTCTCCGATCATTGGACCGACATCGGTGGTTGGTTCGATGCCAGGGCCCAGACGCAAGTCTTTCACCTGCTCGACCAATGCTTCAGTGAAATCTTTGCTCACATTATCAGCCACATAGACGCGCTCTGTGGACGTACACACCTGCCCGCAGTTGATCAAGGCCGAGTAAGCTAAGGCTTTGGCAGATGGCTCAATGTCGATATCAGGACCGATTACGAAGGCGTCCTTGCCGCCTAATTCTAGGTGCAGGCGCTTGATCATCGGGGCGGCCAGCTGGCTGATTCGCTGACCGGTCTGCAGTGAGCCGGTGAAGGCGATCACGGGTACATCTGGATGGGTGACAAGCGTTTCGCCAACCGGTGTACCGTAGCCGGTGACGACGTTCAGCACTCCTGGTGGAAAATGATTAAAGCATTTTTCAGCCAGCAGCAGCGTGGAGAGAGGGGTCATCTCCGAGGGTTTGATCACCACTGTGTTACCTGCTGCAAGCGCAGGGGCAACTTTCCAGGACATTAAAAGCAGCGGATAATTCCAGGGAATAATGCAACCGACAACGCCATAGGGTTCCTTAAGCACCAGGTTAAGCTGGGTCTCGGGCTCGGGGGAGGGCAGCACGCGGCCCCGGTAATGGCGACCCAGTTCAGCGTAGTAGTCAAATGTACCAGCCACCCATTCCAGCTCCTCTTCATTCTCAGAGACTGGTTTTCCTTCTTCCAGGGTGAGCAGCTCAGCCAGCTCGCCCCAATTGGCGCGCATCTTAGCGGTGGCCTCATGCAGCAATGCCGCTCGTTCGATGGCGGGTGTCTTGCGCCAGCCATCGAATGCGGCTTTCGCCGAGTCGACTGCCTGAAGAGCGTCGCTCTCTGAGCCGGCCGGTACGCGTTCGAGAAGTTCTTCTGTGGCCGGGTTGTGGATTTCAATGAAATCGTCAGTACTACCAGCTACCCACTGGTTATTGATCCAATGACCTTTCATGTAACTGCCTCCTTCCTGATTTTGAAGCTGTCTTCCCTCAAGAAAATGTGGGGAAAAGAAATTGATAGGCTGACCGAATCCGGGAGGCCAGCCTATCAATTATAAATAGTTTAATATGTAACCTTCACGCTATTCGGTGCTGATTTCGGTCCAGATGCGTGAGTAGAGTTCAGTTGCCTCTCCCACATTCTCCAACCAGTGTAATTTAGCAAACACCTCTTCCGAAGGGTAAATGGCTTCGTAGCCGAGGATTTCGGGATCGATCATATCCTCGGCAGCCGCGTTGGGGGAAGCGTACCAGACGAAGTTGGTGTTCATGGCGGCGATATCCGGTCGGTTGAGGAAGTCTATCCACTGGTAAGCCAGTTCCAGGCGTCCCGGATCAGCCGCCGCATCTGCCGTGATGCACAGGTTGTCCGTCCACATCACTGCACCTTCGTCCGGAATGATGTAGTCGATGTTTTCATCCTCAACCTGGGCGGTGAAGACATCGCCGCTCCAACCGTGAACGAGAGAAATGTCCCCAGTGACCATGTTATCCTCGTAAGTGTCGGAATCAAAGGCGGCGATGTAGGGCTTGATAGCCAGGATCAGGTTTTTGGCTTCTTCGAGTTCGGCTTCATTGGTGGTGTTGGGGCTGTAGTCGAGATAGATCAAAGCTGCACCCAACGCCTCGCGCATATCATCCAGCATAGAGATGCGACCTTCGAATTGGGCGGCATTTTCAGGGCTGAAAAGGTATTCCCAGCTGGCGGGTTCTTCATCCCAATCGTTCCAGTTGAAACCGATACCTGTAGTTCCCCAGAAGTAGGGCACGCAATGGGCCAAACCCGGGTCGTAGGGCGGATCGGTGAAGGTTGGATCCAGGTTGCCGAAGTTCTCAAGCCGGCCGTGATCCAATTCTGCCAGCATGCCTAATTCGACCATGGTAGCGACCATGTAGTCGGAAGGAACGATGACATCATAACCGGTAGCACCACCCTGGAGCTTGGCAAGCAGGTCTTCATTGCTGCCGAAGGTGTCTTCGACAACCTTGATGCCGGTCTCCTCCTCGAAGAGGGCGAAGATCTCCGGTTCGATATATTCGCTCCAGTTATAGAAATTGAGTACTTTCTCAGTCTCCTCTTCAGGAGGTGCTGCTCCGCCGCATCCGGCGACGATCAAAGCAATGACCAGGACAAACAATACAGGTAAAAAGGATTTCTTCATTTTTTCCTCCTTCAGGTATTAGAAAAATCTCAAATTTGGATCTTTAGTTGAGCTTGTTATTTTATGAATCTCCTCCTTTCCTTTGCAGCCATAGGGATAAAGGTACCAAGAACATGGAAGCGACAAGCATCAAGCTGGAGACGGCATTGATCTCAGGAGTGATGCCTCGTTTGACCATCGAATAGATGCGCACCGGGAGGGTGGTAGAGCCTGGGCCAGAGGTAAAGAATGTGATGACGTAATCGTCCAGCGATAAGGTGAAAGCGAACAGCGCCCCACCCAAAATTCCGGGCAGCAGTAATGGGAAGGTGACTTTCCAAAAAGCTTTCCACTCGTTGGCGTAAAGATCGTTGGCGGCTTCTTCGAGCGCCGGATCGATGGAAGCCATCCGGGCGCGCACAATTACCGCCACGAAGGCGATGTTAAAGGCTACATGGGAGATGATAATCGTTGATAAACCCAGCTGCATCTTGATCAGGACAAAGAAAGCCAGCAGCATGATCGCCATGGCGATGTCTGGGATGATGATCGGCAGAAATAGCATTGCATCCAGGGAGGATTTGGCCCGGAAGCGGTAGCGCTCTAATCCAACCGAAACCATTGTGCCGATGATGGTGGAGATGATGGTCGAGGTGATGGATACGATCAGAGTATTCCTGAGGGCCAGGCCGATCGCGTAGTTGTTGAACAGCCGGTCGTACCAATCCAGCGTGAAGCCAGTCCAATGGGTGGGGAAGCGCGAGACATTGAAAGAGAAAATAACCACCAGGATAATGGGGGCATACAAAAAGAAATAGAAGAGAACGGCATAGAGGGAGAACAAAGCCCCTCCGATCCGCGAACGCAAGCTGGGTTTAACTCGATCCTGGTAGACAGGGGCGCTTGGTTTGTAGATTGATTGATCGGTGAGGGGAGTGGTCATAATATTAGCTTTGTTCAGCCTCTCTGCGTAAGGTTCGGAAGTAGAGCAGGGTGCCTACCAGCATAACCACCATTAATATGGTAGAAATGGCAGCCCCGAACGGCCAATCGGAAGCGCTGCCGAACTGCTGCTGGATTAAGTTTCCGATCATGTCCGCTTTGCCGCCACCAAGTAAATCCGGGGTCACGAAGGCGCCAAACGAAGGTACGAATACCAGGATCGATCCGGAGACGATGCCCGGGATGGTCAGGGGGAGGGTGACTCGCCAAAAAGTACGGATTGGTTTGGCATACAGATCCTGGGCTGCTTCTAATAAAGAGCGGTCCAGTCCGACCAGAGTTGCGTAGCAAGGCAAGACCATACCGACAACCCACCCGTAAACCAATCCCAAAATGACTGCATTATCGGTAAACAACAGGTTGAGGGGTTCATTGAGGATGCCGGTTGCCAGCAGCGTGTTATTCAGAATCCCTTCCCGGGCGATGATAAACCTCCAGGCGTAGGTCCTGATCACAAAATTTGTCCAGAATGGCAGCATCATCAACAGCAGCAAGGTATTGCGAACTCTGGGGGATCTGGTGGCCATCCAATAAGCCATAGGGTAACCCATTAGCAGACATATCACGGTGGTGAGCAGTGCAATAACGAACGAGCGCCAGAAAATACGGATGTAGAGCGAATCAGCAAAGCGGATGTAATTATCCAATTGGAATTCCCAAACGATACCCCCATAGGTGCCGCGATCGAGAAAGCCGTAAATCAGGATAACCAGCAGGGGCACCATAAAGAACAGGATCAACCAGAAGAGGGTTGGGCTCAGCAGAACACCCAACACAACACGCTCTCGACCAGTTCTTGGCTCAGCTGCCACTAAATACCTCCATCATTCGGTAAGCACCAGTGCATGAGCCGGATTCCAGTTCAGCCCTACCTGGTCACCCACATTGTAAATATGAACTGCATCCGGGTTGAGGTTTTGTTCTCTGACAATCACCCGGGTGTTATCAGTCAAGCGCAAAATGTAGCGCGTATCGGTGCCAATATAGATTGATTCCTCTACAATACCGGTGACCATGCCATCGTTCTGTAATTGGAACTTTTCCGGGCGGATGACCACGCTGACAGATTGTCCCGCAGTGACGGGAGATTCGCAGTGCGCTTTCACCGTCACCTGGTCATCGACATTGACGAATATTAACTGCTCGTTGATCTCAGCCACTGTGCCATCGAGGAAGTTTGTCTCGCCGATAAAATCCGCCACAAAGCGGGTTTTGGGATGTTCGTATATCTCGTCCGGAGGGCCGACCTGCAGCACATCACCCGCATCCATGACCGCGATACGGTCTGACATGGTAAGCGCTTCTTCCTGGTCGTGGGTGACGTAAATGAAGGTAATACCCACCTCGTCCTGGAGCTGCTTCAACTCGAGCTGCATAGCTTTACGGAGTTTGAGGTCGAGGGCACCGAGTGGTTCATCGAGCAACAAGACTTCAGGACGATTGACCAGGGCACGAGCGAGAGCAATGCGCTGCTGCTGCCCACCAGAGAGCTGCTTCGGTCGGCGCTTGCCCATATCACCCAGCTGGACCATGTCCAAGGCCTCGGCGACCCGGGTTTTGGTCTCCTCCTTGGGCACACCCTTCATTTCTAATCCAAAGGCCACATTACGTTCGACAGTCAGGTGAGGAAAGAGGGCATAATTCTGAAAAACGGTATTTACGGGTCGTTTAAAGGCAGGTGTTTGACCCAGGGCGCGGCCATGCAGGAAGATTTCACCCTCGGTGGCGATCTCTAAGCCGGCAATTAGGCGCAGCGTGGTGGTCTTGCCACAGCCCGAAGGACCTAAAAGGGAGAAAAATTCACCATCCTCAATGCGTAAATTTATTCCGTTGACGGCGACCACCTCGCCAAAATGCTTGCGTAAATCGACAAGCCTGACAGCGGGTTCAATATTGTCTGGCTGTATATCGTCTATTGGACTCTCCTTTTCCTGGTTAGCTCTTTTTGAGAAACTTACTTAGGCCATTGTTTACGGCGCTGGGGATGGTGCCTGGTGCAATATTGTGAATTTCCTTCAATCCCAGCAATGATCCAAATCTCATACCTCGAAGCCTGGCTTGTAGAAGCTCACCGTGTTGGACTTTCTCCGCGATCTAGCTCGCTGAGAACATCCTCCGGTAACCAGATGTCGATGTCTTTGAGTTTCGCAGGCAGGAGATAGGTTGTGGCGCGCTTCACACCTGGAATCTTGCCGATAGTATCGGTGACAAAATCAAATAATTCCTCAGGACTGCGTACGCGCAGGGAGATGCTCACATCGCGATCACCAGTTGCACAGGCTGCGTAGCTGACCTGAGGATACTGTGACACAATTTCGGCTACCTCACGGACACGCCCAGGCTCGACTTCGATGAACACATCAGCCATGATGTTGTAACCAAGTGCTTCCGGATTAACGATGGCCTTGACGGAGATGATGTCGCGTTCAATCAGACTCTCAACCCGGTTGCTGATCGTGCGGGCGGGGACATCTCCTAAACGGCGGGCGAGCTCAGCATTTGACATGCGGCCGTCCCGGTTGAGCAGGCGAATGATCTCAAAATCGATCTTGTCAAGCTTGTTAGTGGTTTTCAATCCCACGGCTCCTGGGTGAAGTAGAGCCAAAATAACGAAGTTGAACTAATTTAATTATTGAATAGATTGTATTTTTGCTGTGATTTGGATATAGATGCTCTGAAACGCAAGGATACTGGATTTGTGCGGAAATGTCAAATAAATTGTAGAAGGTTTACTGTTTCAGCAACCAGGAGGCGAGATTCTAGCAAATTATGAATTGCCCTAGTGTTGGCAGATGGTTGGTTTCGTACTGATCATCAATCACCAGCTTAATGCTGATGCAATGAACTCCACCCCCTTGACGGTTTCTTCAACATCGGTGTAATTTGTGGATCACCCCAGACGATCTTCAATCCTTTACCTTCGGCAACACCGGCTCCTTCGATGATGGGAACACCAGCTGCCTGTTCGTATTGGCGGAAGAGTTTCAGTTTCTGCTCGGTGGGGAGGACGAGGATGACGATTTCGTACTTGTCCCGGCGTTTCCATAATTCTTTAAAGGCCTGGAAACCCATCGTTCCAGAAGCACCAAACAAGGCAACTTTCAGTTTACTCATTTTTCTATCTCCCGATCCAACAACCAGCAAATTAATCTCGTGATCCCAATATGTCAAGATTGATCTGCCCCACAGCAAGGTTACATGCTGCACCGGATGATATAACAGAGCGATTTCGATCAGGTTAATCTCTGATCAGAAAAATCGCTCGTGACTGACGAGCGATCTCCATTTTGGGATACAAGAAAAGAGGTTTTATTAATTTCAGATTGAATGTTACCAATTGATGAGAGAAGCAACCTGTCAGGTCTCACCAGGATGATACACCACAACTTTTCGAGTGCTAACGATTTATACCAAGTCCGCAGGTGATGCTTAGTTCAACCAACCAGCTGGTCGAACTCTTCCATGCTCACCGCGGGGGCGGTGGAGAAGCCAATCCCGAGCAGCCTGGAGAGGCCCACTGAGGTTTTCATGGCATCTGCAACGCTGGGGAAGTCGACGACAAGCACCAGATCGGTCTCGCCGAGTAGGGCATACCCCGATTTGACCGAACCGCCGTTATCAGCTATCAACTTGTTTGCTTTTGTTGTCCGCTCGGCGCTGATATCCTTGATCGAATCTGCCGAATATTTTCCGAACATGAGGAAGGTAGCCATTTTGATCTCTCCTTTTTTCTTTGAACCAATGGATTCCATGTCAAGTAGACCGAATGACCGCTGCAACCAGGTAAGACCTGACAGGTTTTTTTTTACTTAGGTCAGAATGAATGGTGAAAGATGCTGCGATGTTTTGGGAGGTGAACAGTTAGACTTAGTTGATACCAGCGGTCATGCTTATTATACCCCCGCCGATCTGCGAATTCCAGCAATTCTAAGGTAGGCTATTTTCTTATGGGCTATATTCCCATGGATTCAAGAGACTGATACCGGCATGTTGAAAATCGCCCACATTATGGGTGACCTGGATTGTGAGAAGCTGTTGCAAACGTGGCTCACATTCCTCCTGGATTAGGATGATGAAGTTGAGTTGATGGTGGTGACTATTGAGAAGCCCCGCGCTTCTTCCTGCCTCTTCTGTAGCGGGATTTTTGTTTTTGCTTGCGAGATTTCTTTGGGGGCGGGGATATATCGGCAGGAGGTAGTTCCGGTGGCTGGTGCATCCAGTCGTGGTACGCGTCATCCAGCAGCATGGTCAGCAAGGCCAACCCATCCTCATCGCCGGCCAGCTGTTCGGCCAGGGGGTTGAAACGCTGCATGCGGTCAATTTGTAGCCGGTCGCGCCCCCGTAAGCGGGCTTCGAGCTGCCCGATCAGCCGTTCAGCAACCAGAGTCTCCACGTCTTCATCTTTGGGAAGAGGACGTTTTTCGAACTCGATCTTGTAGTGGGCGCTGATGCGATTCAGCTGGCTCTTTTCATTAATATTGATCAGCATGATGGCCGTCCCGCTGGCACCAGCCCGACCCGTTCGCCCGGCGCGGTGAATGTACGCTTCCACATCATCCGGAGGTTCATATTGAATGACATGGGACAGGTTGGGGATATCGATCCCGCGGGCGGCGACATCGGTGGCAACCAGGAAACGTAATGTGCCGTCTCTCACTCGTTTTATCACTTTATCGCGGGCGCTTTGCGAGAGATCGGAACTGATCTGGTCGGCGTTGTACCCGTATCGCTGCAGCACGACAGTCACATAATTTACCCGGGCTTTCGTGTTGCAAAATATAATCGCCTGCTGTGGGGTCTCCAGTTCAATCAGGCGCACCAGTGAGCGATCTTTATCCATCCCAGGGGTGAGATAGTAGATGTGGGCGGTGTCTTCCACGTGAACGTGTTCGCGGCTCAGGCTGAGGAATCCAGGATCGTTCAAGAAAAGCTGCGAAAGGCGGATGACGTGGGTGGGAATGGTGGCCGAAAACATATAGCCGTTAATCCCTCGCCTGGGCAGGAATTCCTGGATCTGGACCATGTCGGGATAGAAACCCATTGACATCATGCGGTCCGCTTCGTCATAGACCAGTATTTCCAAGTCTTTGAGATTCAGGTTGCGCTTAATGAGATGATCCAACACGCGGCCGGGCGTACCGATGACACAATGTGCACCGCGCTTAAAGCCCTCGATCTGGGGTTTATAGCTCGTCCCGCCGTACACCGGGACCGTGCGCATGCCACCCTTTCCGGCGAGAATCTTGGCATCTGCAGCGACCTGTTGGGCCAGCTCCCGGGTCGGCACAAGCACCAGCACCTGGCAGCTGATTTTTTGGGTGTTCACCCGCTCCAAAACGGGTAAGATAAAGGCACCGGTTTTGCTGCTGCCCGTGCGAGCCTGGACCATCAAATCTCGGCGGGCGCGGAGGTAGGGAATCGCCCGGGCTTGCACAGGGGTCAATTCCATCCAGCCTGCCCTTTTTACCGCGGTTTGCATCATCTCCGGCAGTTCATCAATTGAAGTGGGTGGAAGCGGGTCTTTTGGCTCTGAAAGTTCAGATATTTGGTCTTCAGTGTTTGGATTCATATTTTCGTACCCCTCTCAAATTTATCTAGATGGAAATTTGCTTTAGAAGTGAATCTCAAGTCAAAATTCTCCATAGACGATCTGGTTAGCTGTTAATCGACCCATTGAATAATTATATCTGCACAATTCTATTTTTGTGTGTCAGCAACTGCTCAGGCATAATTTCCAGAACGTATGACCATTGTCAAAAATGCAGAAGAAAGTGAAAATAGAGCAGATACACTATCAACGACATACTAGATGCCAATCTGGATTATCTGATTTAGGAAGGACAAAAGGATAGACATGGGAACACCCAAAGAATATACAAAAATTCGTCGAAACGGACGCGCAAAAGATGATGCATGGATCAGAGCTTTTCTGGCGCGGTCCGAATTTGGTACTATGGCAACCTTTCAGGGCGATCAACCCTTCCTGGTCACGCGCAATTTTGCGTACGATGAAACCGCCCACGCAATCTATATGCATGGGGCGAAAAAGGGACGCACCTACGATAACGCCAGGGAAACGCCACGGATTTGTTTCAGCACCAGCAAAGCAGGCCGCCTGCTCCCCGCGACGCGAGCCATGAATTTAGGCACGGAGTTCGGTGGGGTGGTCATCTTTGGTCGACTGCACTTAGTGGATAATCGAAATGAAGCCTGGCATGGTTTGCAGCTGCTGTGCAGCAAGTATTTCCCGCAATTGAAGCCAGGTGTGGATTACGAAACTACCACAGAAGATGCTCTGAAAGTCACCGCGGTGCTGCGCATCGATATCGAAAGTTGGAGCGGTAAAGAGAAAAAAGCCCCTGAAGATTTTCCGGGCGCATTCTATTTTGATGATGTAATGGGATGATGATCCGTCTAAATCAGTTTGTGGCTGAAAAAAGGACCTCTCACCAGATCGCAGGGGTCCTTTTAGATCAAGGAAATATCGATTAAATAAGCCAATGTTTTCCGGGGAAAATTATCTTTTTAACTCCAAATCTATACCTTTACAAAAGTGCCATTGCGCAAATCGTGGAGAGCTTGCTGAATTTCCTCTGGAGTGTTCATCACGAAGGGGCCATACGGAACGATCGGTTCTCTGAAGGGAGCACCAGCCATCAGCATAAAGCGCACCCCAGAATCCGGTGTTGTATTAACCTCCAGAGAATCGCCGTCGCCGAACTCAATCAGATGGACTGCATTGACCAGCTGCCCGCTTCCATCAACATTGACACCGAATTCAGCTTCACCCTCGAAGACATAAGCCACTGTCGTGTGCCCAGAAGGGATGGGGTAGTTAAAAGATGAACCCTGATCGAGTTCCACATCTAAGTAAACCGGATTTGCTGCGATCTCAGTCACCGGCCCTTCAACACCGCTCACTTCCCCGGCCACGATGCGAATCTTGGTGCCATCCTTTTCAACAGTGGGGATGGTATTTGCATTTACCTCCTGGTAGCGCGGCTGGCTCATCTTGAGAGCTGCCGGCAGATTTACCCATAGCTGAAAGCCGTAGACATCGCCCTGCTCGGAGCGGCGGGGCATCTCCTCGTGCATTATGCCGCTTCCGGAAGTCATCCACTGCACGTCGCCGGAACCGATCAGCCCTGAATTTCCCAGGCTATCGCGGTGGTGGACTGAACCTTCTAACATATAGGTGACGGTTTCAATCCCTCGGTGGGGGTGCATCGGAAAGCCTGCAATGGGACCCTGGATAGGATCGTTAAATGCGAAATGGTCGAAAAGGAGAAATGGATCGAACAAATTCTCGCGGTTTGGGGCGATGGAACGTCGCAGCAGTACCCCGGCTCCTTCAATCACCAGATTAGGCTCGATCACCTGTTTAATGGTTCGTGGATTGCTCATACTGACTCCTTAGAGAATGTATACAAGGAATTAACAATATTAGATAAATTATACCCACGAAGTATTAATTAAGCATAAATCTCAAATGCTATAGAGATGTGAGAGTTCAGATCATGGGGAATAAAACAAACCGCTCGACAGGTCAATTCTGTCAGGCGGTTTGAGATTTTCTGGTAAATGGGTTTATGAAATTGGTGTGAAACGGGCCTGGAAGAAGCGCAGATCCTTGGGTTCATAGACCATCTCAAGACCTTTGGTCTGCTGTCTGGCATCATATACGGTTTTGACCGCTTCGGCGACCACATCCATGTGAGCCTGAGTGTAGACCCGGCGGGGGATGGCCAGGCGGGTTAATTCCAGCGCGGGGTAGCGATGGTCACCGGTGTTTGGATCCCGCCCGGCGCTGACGTTGCCGCGCTCCATGCCGCGCACACCGGAATCCAGGTAGAGCTGGGCGGTCAAGACCTGGGCCGGGAATTGATCCTGGGGGATGTGCGGGTAAAAGCCCTTGGCATCCAAAAAGATGGCGTGTCCTCCGACGGGTTTGACGATCGGGATTTCCCAATCCAGCAGCAACTCTCCAAGGTACAGCACCTGGCCTACCCGGGAGTGCACGTGATCGTCCTCAACCGCTTCCCCAATGCCGATCGCCAGCGCTTCCATATCGCGGCCGGCCATACCCCCATAGGTGTGCAGGCCTTCGAACACCACGACCAGGTTGCGCAGAGCATCGAAGAGATCAAAATTGTTGACGGCCAGCCAGCCGCCGATATTGACCAAATTGTCCTTCTTGGCGCTCATCCAGGCGCCGTCGGTGTACCCGCAGAATTCCTTCAGAATCTCGGCGATGGATTTATCTGCATAACCATCTTCTCTCTGCTGGATAAAGTAAGCATTTTCGACCATGCGGGTTGCATCCAGGAAGATGCGGATGCCGTGACGGTCACAAAATTCCCGCAGTTCACGGACGTTGGCCATGCTGACCGGTTGGCCACCAGCCATGTTGACCGTGCCAGCCAGGCTGACATAGGCGACATTCTCCGCCCCGACCTCCGTGACCAGAGCTTCCATTTTTTCAAGGTCCACGTTGCCTTTGAAGGGATGCTCGTTGTTGGGATCGTGGGCTTCGTCAATGATCACATCGATAAAAGTGCCCCCAGCCAGTTCATGGTGCAGCCGGGTGGTGGTGAAATACATGTTCCCGGGGACAGATTGCCCGGGTTTGATCGCTGTCTGGCTGAGCAGGTGTTCCGCACCGCGGCCCTGATGAGTGGGCACCATGTGCTTGTATCCGTAGTAATCCTGGACTGCCTTTTCCAAATGGTAGAAATTGTTGCTGCCCGCGTAGGCCTCATCGCCCATCATCATCCCGGCCCACTGGCGGTCGCTCATGGCGCTGGTTCCGCTGTCCGTGAGCAGGTCAATGTAGACATCAGCGGAGCGCAGAAGGAAGGTGTTGTAACCTGCCTCTTCCAGTGCCCGGGCACGTTCATCCCTGTTGATCATATGGATCGGCTCTACAGCTTTGATCTTCCAGGGTTCCGCCCAGGAGCGGCGGCTTAATTGCTGACCAAAGGTTTTGAGTGTGGAAGAAGTCATTCAGTTTCTCCTTAATGGGTGCATGTAAAATGAGATGACAGATTGATCCACTATCAATCTGTCCTTCCTAAATCGGTCAATATTATTTTACAAGAGGATCGTTAATATCGATAGCTGATCGTTCGGTGATTAATGTTTGTGGCTAGGGGCGACTGCTCAGATCCTAAGCTTGAATGACCAGGCTGGTGGAGAACCCCCGAATTTATTCACCCATCGGAGGGGCCGGGCTGCCAGCCGGTGGCCGTGGCCCAGTCTTCGGCGGCGAAGTAGATCAGATCTACAGCCGGGTCTTTTACATCAGGATAGGTGTCCGGGTCAGCCAGGTTTTGCGCCAGACGGCGTTTGAGTTCGGCATATGCTTCAGCGGTAGACGGGTGGGTACGCAGGTAATCGCGAAAGAGGAGCGCATAACGTTGGTTGGGGCGGCCAGCAACGCGAACATGAAGATTGGTGGGACGCTGCCCAGCAGGAGGTTTAAAGACCCACTTGTCCCAATCACCCTCTTTTGCCTCACTACCAAAGGGAGGGTGATCGCGTAAGTGCTCAAGGCGCTGATAGCCGACCTGGTTGAGAGCCTCTTTTACAGATATGTCAAGGCTTGCCACAGTTACCTGGATATCAATGCGATCCTTGGCGGCCAGTCCGGGTACGGAAGTCGACCCGATATGGTCGATGCGCAGTGCCAGGTCACCGAGTGATCCTCGCAATATTTTGGCAAGTTCTTGGAACTCATCTGACCAGGAGGGTTTATAGGGATTGATCGTGACCATCAATCAAATTCTTCACCTGGTAGTTCTTTCTTCATTAAATGGTAACATGCTGCGCAAAATCATATTGGTTACAATTTGTTCGATTCAGTAGTAATACTAATTTACTACTTCACTGCAATACCGAGGTAATAAGGCCAGAGGATTAGCCCTAAGATGGCCTGCCACCAGAGCAGCTCTGCAAATGCTATGGTAAACAACCAACCGATGAACCAGATGATGCCCATTCCAGTATCCACCCGGATAGGTCTTGAATCGAAACTCATATCACGCTCCTTTTAATGATTTTCAGGGTCAGAATATCTCCACTATCAATAGGATGAACGGCCCTCCCACATAGTAATTGGCTGATGATTAGAGATCCACGATCGGTAGGTTGGGTCGCCAGGGACCTACCTCTCCCCGGTTTCATTCGGCCATTGATTGGGCGATTTGATGTTGAAATTTCAAATGGGGTAACCTACCCGGGAGATCTGGCAGATGCAATGTACGGATCAATTTTTTCTAACTGTTTGGCTTCTGATTGTTGTGCCCGATAAAGGTCCCATCGCAGTTGTAGATTCATCCAATAGCCTGGGGTAGTACCGAAAAATTTTGCTAACCGTAAGGCTGTGCTTGGGGTAACCCCACGTTTTCCGTTTATCAGCTCATTCACCCGCTGATAAGGCACATGTATACCGCCCGCAAGCTGGCGTTGCGATATTCCCATTGGAATTAGATATTCTTCTTTCAACATTTCGCCAGGATGTGTTGGCATTCGATTTGTAGGAACTCTCACCATTTTCTATATCCTTACTCTAGTGGTAATCAACAATTTCCACTTCACTCGGCCCGGTTTCTGTCCATACAAAACAGATTCGGTATTGTTCATTAATGCGAATGCTATATTGCCCTTCTCGATTTCCTCTTAGTAACTCTAAACGATTTCCTGGAGGAATTCGGAGGTCATCCAAGATTTCAACAGAGTCAAGTTGATCTAATTTTCGAAATGCTACTCGCCAGAGATTTGGTGGGCAAGTTATTCGTGCAGATTTGGAGTTAATGCCGTTGAAAATATCTTCTGTTGCTTTATTCTTGAA
This sequence comes from Anaerolineales bacterium, assembly GCA_041558875.1. Classification (GTDB taxonomy): domain Bacteria; phylum Chloroflexota; class Anaerolineae; order Anaerolineales; family UBA4823; genus PFL25. The sequence goes on along the minus strand of JBFFEL010000016.1, from coordinate 14,297 downwards.
TGAATGGATCACATATACATGATATCACGGAACCCATGCTATATCAAGCTTCGCAACGATTGCAATATTTCTGACGATTGTCTAGCGGATCACTTTTGCCGGATTTGACAAATCCGCTCACAGATCCACGATCGGAAGGTTGGGTCGCCAGGGACCTACCTCCTCCCGGTAGCGTTTGGCCAAGGATTTCGCGATTTGGTGCAGGTGATTCAAATCATGCACGACCCAGGAAGCCAGCAACTGGCGCAGGTTAACCGTCCCAAGGACTGGATGCTCAGCTTGCCTTGAAAAATCAGTCGGCCCCAACTTGAGATTCTGCAGTTCAACCAGGTTTTGCTGGCGAAGTTCGGCAAACCTGGCTAACAATTGCTGCAAGTCGTAACCCTCGTAATCAGCCAGATCAGGCAGCTGCTGGAAAGGAGGAAACTGGCGCACCTCTGCATCAGATAAAGTCACCCTGACCCTGGGCATCCAATTGGTCAGCTCGTTATGAATGTAGTGAACCAGGATCGTTCGCGGGTTCCAGGCTTCTGGTTCTTCTTTAAACTCAAGCCATGAGTCTTGTAAGTCCCCAAGGAGGGCAGCCACCGAACCTGGCGTGGCTGTTAATACCCTGATGGCTTCATCAAGTTTGAACATTTCACCTAGATCGGAGGACATCATAAGTCACCTCATGGGTTCGGATTTCAGGAGCTAATACGTCAATTAAATGAGCAGATTCAATATGTGTGATTATCAGGTCGCTCGTTCCGGGGTATTGGCTACGATTCGGATGATCCTGGCTGATCCGAGGAGAGCCGAGATTGGGTTAAGCCGCGCCTGGCAGCTTGCTGTGGAGGCAGATCTAAGGCAGCCATGAGAAGCGGTCCGATCTTTTCCTCGTTGATCTCTTCAACTGCGTGGAACCTGAGATAGCGAACCTGCTTTGCATCTCCAAGCAGAATTTCATCTGGATCAGGCAGCAGGACGCCAAACTCGAAGATCAGATCAACGTGGTCTTCAAAAGGGAAGATGCCGCAGAAGTAGCCCACCTGTGCCTCCCGGTAGCTGATGCTGCGCCAGCCGCGGTTGGCTTTTTCCTGCACGCCAGGACCTGTTTTGAGGATGACCTCTCTCAATTTACCAGTAACGCTCCGGATAGGAGGGGGATATGCCTTGAGAAGATCATCTACTGTGTAATTCTGCTGTGCCACTGCTAAGGATGCCTCCTGCATTATGTTTGTTCAATGCAATAGAACTACCTAGTATTATTTTGGAATTCCTTGATTATGCACCTATGAGTATACCAAGGTCGGCGATGCTTGAGGACAACCACAGCACCTCCTTTTGGGCGCAAGGTACCAGGAATGTATGGTTCTAGCCTGGAACAGGGACCAGATTGAAGTTGCGACGCTGGTGGATAATTGCCAAAACAAGAACATCTTCCATCAAGTGAAATGTTTTGGAGAAAATATTGATGAGAGATTAGGAACAAAATCCCCTGGGTAAAATCATCTCAATTGGTGATCAAATCTGGTGGGGTATAACTTGCACAGAATCCCCTGGGCGCACCCAACCACCCTTGAGAATCTTTGTCATCACACCTGCATTGCGGGTGTCAGGACCGCTGCCCGATTTTTCCACACATTTAAGCAGCCGGGGATGCGAATCATTTAACTGGTAGCAAGGATTGCGAACTTCGGTGATCTCCAGCAGTGCTTCGCCGACCTTTAGCTGCGCTCCGAGCGGTAAGGCCATCACGGAGATGCCATCCAGGATTAGGTTCTCGCCCATCATGCCCGGCTCCAGGTGAATGTCCTGGTCAGCGAGATAGGAGAGGATGGTGGTATCGATGAGTAGCACCTGGCGCACGTTCGGCACGGTGGGATCTTTCTTGGCCAGGTAGCGGTGGCGTACGAATTTACCCGCATGGTAATCCCCCTTGACCCCATAGTTTTCCAGCAGGTGGATGGCTTCGACCTGGATCTTGGGGATGCCAGGTTTGGCTTTTTTGCAGACCGCGATCACGGTCCCAAGGATTGCTGACGATTTCATAAGGAGTTCTCCATCTTTCTCATTGCAGGAGGTAATTATACAATCCGATTCTTGGCTTGATCAGATGAAGGGTGAAAATGGATTTCGCTGGCAAGAGAACAAACTAGCGTTCGAATTGCTTCTTCAGGTACTCGCCGAAAAGTTCAATCACTTGGGGGAGATTCTCGCGTCCAAAGCCGATGCGCAGGTGGTGATCGCCGTACTGGAAGGCTCGCGAGGGAGCCAGCATGACCCCGGTCTCGGCGAGGACCTTTTCGCTGAAAGCAAAGGTATTCTCTACCGTCAACATCCTGGGGAAGCAGATCGAAGCACCTTTGGGCCGGTTCCAGCTAAACAATTCCTGGTAGTGATCAAAGAATGCATCCAGCACAGATAGGTTTTGGCGAGTTCGTTCGTTTTGCTCTTCGAGAATCCTTTCTTTACCCCGCAGGGCGATGATGGCCAGCAGCTCGCTGGGGGCGCTGCCGCAGATGGTGGTGTAGTCTTTAAGCTGGCTGATGCGCTCCAGTCCCTGGCGATCCTGGGCTGCCAACCAACCGACGCGCAACCCGGGCAGGCCGAACGACTTTGACAGTCCGAAGAGGGAAATTGCGCGCTCGTAAAGGTCGCAAGCGGCGGGCAGTGTAGTGCCAGGTTTAACCTCAAGGAAGCGGTACATTTCATCCGATAGCAGGTAGGCGCCCCGGACACGAACGAGATCCACCATGGCGATAAAATCAGCCTGGGTAGGCATGAAGCCGGTTGGATTGTGAGGGAAGTTGACTACGACCAGCCTGGTGTTTGCCTTCAGCTTGGATTCCAGCAAGTCGATATCGAAATGCCAGCCGTTGTCTTCATCCGGTTCCCAGGTCGACACTTCACAGCCGATGGCGCGGGCGATTTCATACAAGGATTGGTAGCCGGGGAAGGTGCTGATCACATGGTCGCCAGGTTCCAGCAAGGCGTGCATGATTAAGAAGATACCCTCTTCAGGGACGACAGTCAGCACACCATCTGGATCTACCCGCTTGTAAATCCTGGAGATCTCCTCTCGCAGCAGAGGGTGCCCCCAAGATTCGGTGTAACCCAATTTCAAAGTTTCCCAGGCATCAGACATCTCGGAGTCAGCCATAGACAGGAGATCGTTCATCGGCAGCGATTCGCAATCTGAGCTGGAGAGCAGGTAGCGGGCGGAGAATTCGTATCTGGCGAAGTAGCGTTCAAGTTGAAAGGGAGGAATCTCCATAGTTGCTCCTTTTCCGCGGGTTATCCATTTAATAATGGGAAATTGAGTGAGTGAATATGTCAGATATTATAAAGGCGATGAACATTCCCCCAACATCATAAAAAATTCGATCCTATAGCTGCAGTTCGTTGAATTAGTCCGATTTGTCTGACGGGGATTGGTCAGATCATATTGACACCTTGATAATTAATCAACCTATCAAAGTGTCTTTTCGTGAACATAGTCCACCAACCGGCGGACGTTGTCTACTGGCGTGGTTTTGTGCAGTCCGTGACCCAAATTAAAGATATGTCCTGGTCGACCAGCAGCCTGATCCAGCACCAGATCGATTTGGTTCTTTAATTCGCTCCATGGTGCCAGCAGGGTTGTTGGATCCAGGTTGCCCTGGATGGCACGGTCGTAGCCGATTTTACGCCAGGCGGTTCCCAGCGGCATACGGAAGTCAACGCCGATCACCTCCCCGCCACAAGCGGCCACGTCCTCCAGGTAAGGGGAGGTGCCGGTGCTGAAATTGATCACGGGAACGGAGGCAGCCTTTATCGTTTCGAACAGGCGGGTATTGTAGGGTGCCACGTATCGCTGGTAGGCCTCCTGACCCAAAGCCAGGCCAGCCCAGGAATCAAAAACCTGTAGGGCTTCTGCACCTGCCCGTGCCTGCTGGAGCAGGTAGTCAGCCTGCACTTTAACCAGCTTATCCATCAATTGCTGCCAGGAATCCGGATCGCTGTACATCAGTGCTTTTGATTTGGCGTAGTCTTTCGAACCCCCGCCTTCGATGGCATAGCTGGCCAGGGTGAACGGCGCTCCAGCAAAGCCGATCAAGGGAATATCCCTTGGTTCAAGTTCTCTGGTGACTATCTCGATGGCTTCCAGAGTTGGGCCAAGAGTATCCTCAGCTGGGGGAGTCTCCAGGCGGTTGATATCCTCCGGAGATGAAATCGGGTTGTGGATGACGGGACCTTTTCCGGGAACGAATTCCAATTCCAGACCCATGCCGATCAGTGGGGGTAATATATCGGCGAAGATGATGGCAGCATCCAGATCGAAAGCCTGCATCGGTTGTAGGGTGACCTCGGCCGCCAGTTCAGGAGTGTTGATCGTTTCCAGCATGCTGTGTTCGGCGCGCAGTTCACGGTATTCGGACATGTAGCGACCGGCCTGTCGCATCAGCCAGACTGGTGTAGCGTCGACTGGTAGACGGTGGCAGGCACGCAAGAAGCGTGAGGTAGGTTCGGAGTTGGTCATAATCAAACTTTGGCTCCTAATTGGTGAGATCGAGTTTCTCAGCTGGCTGACTCGCAGGACTGAACCTGCCCCGGAAATAGCGCCTCAACGGCACACTGAGCATCAAGGCGATGCCACCCAGTACACCGGTAAGGTGTGCAGCTAAATAGGGATTAATCACGATCGATTGTCCGAGGATTTCTTTCTGGTACAGGTAAGGTGCCCAGGCGAACACGCCGAGAATGATCAAAATGCGACCTACCTGCTGACGCCGGGTTAATTTTACCTTCGATGGTGAAACGCCGCGGCGCAATTGAGACCCGATGAGCACACCAGAGAGATGAACGATCAAAAAAGGGAAGATGGAAGGTTCCTGGTCGTTAATAACCCGGTATAAGAACGGGACCCAGGCCAATACACCGATCAGGGTAAGGAGGTTGCCTGTTTTCTTGCGATTCATTGGACCTCCTTCAGCGCTTCTGTTACCGCTTCAAGTGTAGCAGTAAGTACCTGTTCGTCATGCGCAGTCGACATGAAGCCAGCCTCAAATTGGGAGGGGGCTAGATATACTCCCCTTTCAAGGCAGCCCTGGAAGAATTTGCCGAAGAGGTCTGTATCGCTGGTTTTGGCAGTGTTCCAATCTGTGACCGGAATATTAGTGAAGAATGAGGCGAACATGGTGCCGACTTGGTTGCCCCAGATGGGAATACTTGCCGTCTGGGCAGCTTCTTTTACTCCCCAAGCAAGCTGGTTGGTGGCCTGCTCAAGATTTTCCCAAATGCCCGGCCGCTTCAAAACCTGCAAAGTTTTAATCCCGGCAGCCATGGCGAGCGGGTTGCCGGATAGGGTGCCAGCCTGATAGACCGGGCCGGAGGGTGCGATCATGTACATGATGTCGGCGCGACCACCATAAACGCCTACCGGAAGACCGCCACCGATGACTTTACCCAGGGTGGTCAGATCAGGTTGGATATCGAAAAGCGCTTGGGCGCCGCCAAGATGGACGCGGAAGCCAGTCATTACTTCATCAAAAATCAATAAAGAATCGTTATGGTTCGAAATCTGGCGCAAGCCTGAGAGAAAGCCTTCCACCGGAGGCACGACGCCCATGTTGCCAGCCACCGGTTCGACGATCACCGCAGCAATTTCATCCGGATAGATTTCGAAAAGTGCGCTGACTGAGTCCAGATCGTTGAACCTGGCCACCAGCGTGTCCTGAACCGTGGCAGGGGGGACGCCGGGCGAATCCGGCAAACCCAGCGTGGCGACCCCCGATCCAGCCTGGACCAACAACATATCCGCGTGCCCGTGGTAGCAGCCCTCGAACTTGATGATCTTATCCCGCTTGGTGAATGCCCGGGCGAGACGGAGGGCGCTCATAGTAGCTTCCGTGCCGGAATTGACGAAGCGCAGCATCTCGATGTTGGGCATCAGCTCTTGAATCAGTCGCCCAAGCTCAATTTCGAGCGGGCTTGGGGCGCCGTAGCTGGTGCCCCGGGTAGCTGCCTCCTGAACGGCACTGACCACCTCGGGATGGGCATGGCCCAGGATGAGCGGTCCCCAGGAGAGTACATAATCAATGAAGCGGTTGCCATCCACATCATACAGGTAGGGACCTTCACCACGCTCGATGAACAATGGCTGCCCACCAACGGCGCGGAAGGCCCTGACTGGTGAATCGACACCCCCTGGTAATACAGACTGGGCTTGCTGGAACAGGTCTCTTGAGGTTTGGATGTTCATGGTCGCTCCATTTAACTTGGAATTGGGGAGAGCACAGATTTACCCTCCAAAACACGTTCTGCGGCTAATTCTCCTGAACGAATGCAGTCTGGGATGCCGATCCCCCGGTAACCATTGCCAGCCAATGCCAGTCCAGGTAATGATTCCAGGAGTTGTTCGATGCGTTCGAGCCTGGCCGGGTGGCCAAGGTTATATTGGCTCATGGCTTTTTCCCACCTAAAAACACGGGTGAGCAGTGGTTGAGCGGTGATCCCCAGTGTCTCCTGGAGTTCATCTCGGGCGACAGCCAGCAATCCATCTTCATCCCAGGGAATCTTGGCTTCCTGCCCAGCCCTGCCGATGAAGACTCGCAGGAGGGCATAACCTTCAGGAGCCCGGTGGGGGAACTTGGTCGAGGTCCAGGTGCAGGCTAAAGCTTGGCGCTTCTCCCGGCGGGGTATGACGTAGCCATAACCGTCCAATGGGCGGGGTAAATCTGAATCCTGGTAGGCCATCGTGACTGTGGCGGTAGATGCGTATTCAATAGCATGCAGTTCTGCTGCCAATTCGGGAGCAAATCCTCCAACTAGATCTCCAGAAATGTAGGCCGGTGCAGCTAAGATAATATTTTGTGTGTCGAGGGAGTCGCCATTTGCGAAGCGAACCGAATACCCATCCTGGGAGGGGGTTATCTCTTGAACTGCAGTACTCAGTCGCAGGTCCACACCAGCAGCAGATAAGTAATCGATCAGCGCTGCGACTATTTCGGCTAATCCGGTGATAGGGGTCAGAAAGATGCTGCGCGAACCGGGGGGCGATCCAGTGGAATTTCCCGCCTGGCGTGTTTTCTGCAAACGGGCGCGACGGGCCGCTAACGCACCTTTCACCAGTCCACCATGGGTTAGCTCCAAATCACGCAGGTAGGGAAGGGTGGCTTGCAGGCTGAGCCTGTCACCATCGCCAGCGTAAATACCGCTCATCAGGGGCTCGATCAGGTTTTCATAGGCGGAACGGCCCAGGCGGCGGGTGACGAAATGACCCAAACTTTCTTCGCCGTTCTCGGAAGCTGGGGGGAGCAGGAAGTCCATGCCCATGCGGGCTTTCGCCGGCCAGGAAAGCAAGCCAGTACGGAGCATGGGGCCGAACTCGGTGGGGATCATCATCGTCAGGCCACCGGGCAGCTCATGTAGCCTACCATCTTTGAGAATGTAAGTTTTTTTGTGGTCGGGATTGGTGCCCCTTAAACGTGGACTGAGACCCAGCTCCTGGCAGAGATTGACCCCCCAGGGCTTGGTGACCACGAAAGTGTCCGGTCCACCCTCGATGACAAAATCTCCTTCGGGAACGGCATCCCCCACGCGATCGGTGATGATTTTTCCACCCCAATAGCCAGACTTTTCCAGCACGGTGATCCTTGCCCGGCCATCCGATTTTTTAACGGCGTAATATGCAGCTGCCAATCCGGCGATGCCGCCGCCAACGATAATCACATCATTCATGGCAACCTTGTGAGTCCCTCGATCTTAAGTGCAACTATAAATGGGGCGCAGACCACTTTTTAATCTCCTCCACAAAGGGTGGTTCTGGTTTCGGATCAGGATTATAGGGGTACCAGCCAATTTCGGCTCGAATAGCCTGCTCCTTGAGTTCGGTGGCACCCCAGATGAGAGAAGCGCCAAAGATCCCCACCAGTGCAGAGCCCCACAGCGAGGGTACCCACAACGACACCACCACTAACAGGATACCCAAACCCAGTACGTATGGCCACCATAAGTAGCCCAGGAAGTATTCGCCGCGGATCACCCACACAAACCCAAGTCCGATGATCAGTAAACCTGCAAAACCGAGGGCCAGGCCGAAGAAGTTCATGTGCTGAGCTCCTTGATGGATTTAAGTTCTTCTGGAGAATACTTGGACCCATGTGGATCACGGTCCAGCCAATCGATTGTGGTGGCTGAATCGTTTTCAGCCAGCAGGCGCGCATGGCGGGGGTTGTTTGGATTGGCAGGGGCATGCCCTTTAGCGACTCGCCGGTGCTGGCGCCAGAACTCCAGCGAGTCCCACATCAGGGTGATGCCAAAAATGCCGAATACGGCTGAAAGGTATATATTGCTGGTCAGGATCGCGACCACCTCCAGGATGATACCGAGTGAGAGTGCAACTGTGGATGGCAGCCACACGGTCGGGGAGATGAACTCGATCTTGCGCACGGAGACGTGGCCCAACCAGATACCGACGAATACGGATATTGCTGCGATGAAACCGATCCAATTGAGGTTCATTTTTCTCATTAACCTGTGGTGCAGACCGTGCTCTAGGCGGCGTCCTCGCCGCCATGGACGGCGGCTTGAGCATTATGCACCAAAAATTAATTACCTCCTTTCGGGATATAAGCACAAGCTGGGTCCGTGGCCAGGTAATCACCCGTGACTCCAAAGGCGCGGCCGCGCTGCCCGCCGCATACATCCCGATATTCGCAGATCCCACAGCGGCCTTTGAGTTTTTCTGGATCGCGCAAATCCATAAACAAAGGATGATTGCGGTAAACGTCGACGATATCATCCCGGCGCACGTTTCCGGCTGGGAGGGGCAGGAATCCAGAAGGCTCGATATCACCCGTATGCGAGATGAATAAGAAACCGTTGCCGTCGTTAACGCCCTTGGTCGGACGGTTCAGTCCATCGGCATACTGGAAGCCGGCACCCTGGAATGTGACCTTTTCGCCATCTTGAGATTCGGCTTTTTTACGCTCGATGGCGACCCGCCGATACATTGGGGCGGCGGTGCCCTTGATGTCGAAAGGAGCACTCTGAGAAAGCTCGTACAACCAGTTGAAAATGCGCTCATGTTCCTCGGGTGAGATCATCTTTTCGGCTTGAGCCCGACCGGTGGGGACCAGAAAGAACAAGGACCACTGCACCGCGCCAACCTGCTCGATGAAGGGCACCATCTCCGGCAGGATGTCAGCGTTGTGGGTGGCGACCGTGGTGTTGACCTGGACGCTCAAGCCAACCTCCAGGGCACGCTGCAGGATGTCCATCGTGCGCCCCCAGGAACCCTGAACCTTGCGGAAGTCATCATGTACTTCTGGATGGGGGGCATCCAGGCTGAGGGCAATGCGCCGGATGCCAGCTTCCATCGCCTTGTGCAGCCTGTCCTGAGTGGGGAGTGCGGTGGCGGTCGGTGTCAGCGAGCAGCGCAACCCTTTTTGAGTGGCATAGGCGATTAACTCAAAAAGATCGCGGCGCATCATTGGGTCACCGCCGGTGAAAATCAGGATCGGCTGACCGAACTCGGACAGGCGATCGATCAATTGAAATGCTTCGCCCGTGGTCAGCTCGTCTGGGTGCCGTTGGTGCTGGGCATCCGCCCGGCAGTGGACGCAGGCATAAGCACAAGCCCGGGTAACCTCCCAGGCAATGGTGAAGGGAGCCTGGTTGAAATCGGCGTGGACCATGCGCTGGTTGTGGTACTGGCGTTCCTGGGCAGCCTGTGGAGCTAATTGGGGGGAAGGATTGGATTTCATGGCAGAATTATTCCTTGTTATGTCTGACGGCCTATCATTTTCCGTATGATTAATTCTTGGATGGACTTAGTTCACCAACCATTGGGCGGCCTCTTTGGCGTGATAAGTCAGGATTAAATCGGCGCCGGCTCGTTTGATAGAGGTCAGCGATTCCAGGATAACCTGGCGCTCATCCAGCCATCCGTGCGCCGCAGCAGCTTTGATCATGGCATACTCGCCGCTCACATTGTAGGCACCAAGGGGCAGCTCGGGGTGGGCATCCTTGACCCTGCGGATCACATCCAGGTAGGGCAGGGCTGGTTTCACCATGAGCATATCCGCGCCTTCACTGACATCAAGCGCGGCTTCCCGGATAGCTTCATTAACATTAGCTGGATCCATCTGGTGGGATTTGCGATCGCCGAATTTGGGTGCTCCATCGGCCGCCTCCCTAAAGGGGCCGTAAAATCCTGAGGCGTACTTGACGGCATAAGAGAAGATCGGGGTGTTCTCGAAGCGACCAGCATCCAGGACAGACCGGATGGCGCGTACCATGCCATCCATCATCCCGGAAGGGGCAACAATATCCGCGCCTGCTTCGACGTGGGAAACAGCGACTTTGCCAAGGATGTCAAGCGTTTGGTCGTTGAGTACGTATCCTTCAGGCAAATTGTTCTGCGGAATGAGATCCGATTCACTTTCAGGGAGATTTAGTATTCCGCAGTGACCATGATCCGTATACTCACATAGACAGACATCACTGATGACGACCAGTTCTGGGACTGAAGATTTTATCGCTTGTATGGCCTGCTGGATTATTCCATCCGAAGCATAATTTTCTGCCCCAACCGGATCTTTCTTTGCTGGGATTCCAAACAGGATTACTCCGGGGATGCCCAGCCTAGCGATCGATTCAGCTTCTGCTGGCAGCAAGTCAACGGTCCATTGGAACTGCCCGGGCATGGAGCTGATCTCCTGCCGGGTGTCTTTCCCATGGCGAATGAATAATGGGTAAATAAGATCTTTGGGGTTCAATACCGTCTCCCTGACCATTTCTCTGATCCGGGGGGTCATCCGCAGGCGGCGGGGGCGGGAGACAGGGAAGGGGGGCAATAAGATTGAGTTCATTTAAGATTCCTGATTCACTTGTTCAATAGCAGCGATCAACCCCTCAACCGTGTGCTCATCTGGGAGGATGTCTACCTTCAGACCCATTTCCTCCGCCACCTGAGCAGTTTTTGGACCGATGCAAGCCATGCTGGGATCTCCAGGGAGGTGATGCGGATTCATATCAGCCTGACGGGCGATAGTGATGAAATTGCGAACTGTTGAACCGCTGGTGAAGGTGATCACATCCACTCCAGCCCGCAGTTCTCCCAATCCCTTCGGATCGGGAATAGCCGGTAGTGTGCGGTAGGCGGTGATGACGTGTGCGATACCATTGGCCGACTGGATGGCTACAGGCAAATAGTCATCGGCGATATCAGCGGTCGGGAGCAGAACCCAGCGCCCCTGCAGATCGCCCAATCCGGGAAGGATGGCTTCAGCGAGAAATTCACTGGGGACAAAATCTGGCTGCAACCCATGATCCTGCAGAGAGGCAGCAGTTCGGGGGCCAACGGCGGCAATACGGGGTTTTCCTTTTGCAGTATTTACATTCAGAATGGTCAATCGCCTAGCGACGATATCAACCGCGTTCGCGCTGGTGAAAACCACCCAGTCATAGCAATCCAGTTTTGAAAGGGCGCGATCAAGGATGGTCGTATCCGATACGAGTTCGATCTCGATGCAGGGTAAGATGATCGCTTCAAAACCGATTTTTTGCAGGGCGTCAGCGAATTGGGAGGCTTTCTGGCGAGGGCGGGTGACTAAGACGCGCATATTCACTGTGGCTGGGCTAAGAGCGATTTGGCTCCCTTAGCGAGCGCCGCCTGGGCGAGGTCGTAGCCAAGGGACTGTGGGTCGGAACCTTGACAGGTTAATTGGATTTTCTGTCTTCCATCTTGAGCGGCAACAACTCCCTGGAGGGAAATCGTTTCATTAGTGACTGTGGCCAGAGCGCCAACAGGTAGGGAACAACCACCTCCAAGCGCGGACAGAAATGCTCGTTCGGCAGTGACCGTCTTTCGAGTGGGTTGGTGGTCAAGAACGGCAATGAGGTTGATCGTCTCATCGTCATCAGCGCGGCACTGAACAGCCAGGGCGCCTTGGCCGGGGGCCGGCAGCATGATCTCGTACGGCAAATATGCGGTGATGTGATCATCTTTCCCCAGCCGGTGAATACCAGCTGCAGCGAGGAGGATGGCATCGTAATCGCCATGGAGGACCTTTCGCAGGCGGGTATCGACATTGCCGCGGATTGGTTTTACTTGTAAATCTGGACGGTAAGCCAGCAGCTGGGCAGCCCGGCGGGTGCTGGAAGTACCGACAACCGCACCTCCCGGCAGGTCATCCAGATCGTATCCCGCAGGGCAGATCCACACATCATGCACGTCTGCCCTCTCGGGGATCGCCCCAATGGTCAGGCCCGGGACATCGACAGTGGGCAGATCCTTCAGGGAATGAACGGCTGCATCTACCTGACCATCCCGCAGGGCCTGCTCGAGTTCAAATGTGAAAAGTCCTTTGCCACCAATCTCAGGCAGCGGTTGCTCGATCACCTGGTCGCCTTTGGTAGTGATGACTACTTGCTCACATTCAAGATCAGCAATCGAGTATTGCAGCTGCTGGATGATGTAATTCGTCTGCCAGCGAGCCAACGCAGAAGGCCGGGTGGCGAAAACCAGTTTCTTCGTCATCTTCAATCTAATCCAAAGAGCCCACGGGTGATATCTGCATAATCATCGGCATGAGAGCTGCCAGCCACTTCTCGCAGACGAATGGTCGGGTTGTGTAGTATTTTTTGGACGATAATTTTGGTCATGGCATCGATGCGCTGCTCATCCTCGGGGGTCAGGTCTGGCATGCGACGGATGGCCCGGTCCACCTCGGCTTCACGAATGGCATCAACCCGCTTGCGCAGCTCTATGATCAGGGGTAATAAATCAAGGGTCGCCATGTATTCAACGAAACGGGCGTGTTCTTCAGCCAGGATGACTTTGACATGCGGTATCTCTGCCTGCCTTTGGGCGAGAGAGGATTGTAGCTGCTGTGATAATGTGTCCATATTGAACAAACGGACCCCAGGAACCTCATTCACATCGGTGTCAACATCTCGGGGGACAGCGATATCCATGAATACAGCTGGTTCGCCTCCCCGCGCAAGCATGGATTTCTCCACCATCGATTTGTGGATGATCGTGTGAGGGGCACCGGTGGAGGCGATCACGATGTCCGCTTCCGGCAGCATTTCGAGCAGCATTTCCAAGGCCGCGGCCTGGCCATTCCAGCGGTCAGCCAGTTCTTGCGCTTTTTTAACGGTGCGGTTGACCACCACGATCTGCCCGGCGCCACGCTTGCGCAGGGATTCCACCGTCAGTTCAGCCATCTCCCCTGCGCCCAGCACCATGATCCTGGTGGTGGCGATATCGGGGACGGTCTCTGAGATGAGTTTGATGGCCACAGAGGCGATCGAGGCCGGGTTGTGACCGATGGCCGTCTCAGTGCGGGCGCGTTTGCCTGCCTGGATCGCAGCTTGGAACAGGCGGGATAGGATCTTACCTGCTGACCCAACTCGCCGGGCAGCCATGTATGCCTCTGTAACCTGGCCCAATATCTGGGGTTCGCCCAAGACAACCGAATCCAACCCAGCTGCCACCTCCATAAGATGGGAGATGGCGTCTTCATCCAGGAGCTTGTATGAGGCAGTGGCTAACTCAGGGGAATGGGAATTGTGGGTGTCTCTTAGCAGGGTCTCTAGTTGATCGAAATCTGGGCCAACTGAAACTGCATAAAGCTCCACACGATTGCAGGTAGAAAGGATGACCAATTCGCGCAGATTGCTCCAGGTTGGATCATCACCACAACCGATACGAGCCAGGGCAGTGTTGAGACGATGGGGGGTAAAAGCGAACTGTTCTCGCAGCGCTACGCTGGCGGAATTGTGATTGAGGCCCAGGCATTGAATGTGGAGTGATTGGTCTGCCATTATAAAAAAGATTGCAGTGCGGATGTATATTATTTTAGGGGATGGGGGTTGAAATTCCCAGGTAAGTTTTGCCAGGTTCAGATTAAAGGAAAATGATTAGTAGGGAAATGAAGCAAAAAAACATGACATACGTCATGACAGACGGGGGGATATTCGTCACTTGTACCTGTGATACGTTATATGACTGCAAAGGTTCGGCTGTTGAATTGATCAATTCATTTAAATTAGGGACAGCGCGAAATCTGTGACCTGTTCACACGATTCGCAGCCAAGCGATCCTTGTAAGCAATTTAGTTCAGAATTACTTTGTTCGCGGAAACCATCAAAATTTTGATCGTCGAATAGGAATTGGGTATTCGCGACGGATTGCGCGGAGAGGGAATCTGGATGTGGGGGGTCGAAACAAAGAAACTTGAGGTATATGGGCTGCAGTGCGATACCTGTGGGCGTAAAGTATGCTGGTTCACCAGGATTGGTTCGAGTCCTGTTTCTAATGTGCG
>JBFFEL010000015.1:0-45545 GCA_041558875.1 Anaerolineales bacterium | reverse complement strand
TAATGCCTGCTTGAGCAATAATAGATTTGCTCAGAGGGGATTTGTAATCCCCGGAGTACGCAGATTGCTGGATTAAAAATTCCCGCCTTGGTGGGACTAAAGCCTGCTTGAGCAATAATTGATTCGCTCAGAGGGGATTTGTAATCCCCGGAGTACGCAGGGATCTGTTGGTCATGATGTAAACAAAATACTCTTTACCCACTCTAATGGATACCCCCTATTTATCTTGATATGTGAATCACTAATTTTTCGAGACAACCTTAGGTGTGCACTGTCACCCTGAGCGAAGCGAAGGGTCTCACAGATGATCTCTGAGACTCTTCGGCTCCGCCTCAGAGTGACGATTAAATTAGAACTTTTCGCTGAGGTTGTTCAGGCTTTCGACGTGGGTGGGGTTGGAGGCGTCGCCGAATTTGGTTTTGGGAAGTTCGGCTTTCACCGCCATCAGCTCTTCGTAGCGGTCGTCTTCGACGAAGGCCACGCAGCGGCCGATGCTGGCTTCGCCATCCACGAAGCGCCAGGGGAAGAAGCCGATCTGGGCGCGCTGGTTGCAGAGCAGGTCGATGTCACCGCCGATACACTCGGCGTGGATGATGCCGTAAGGGAACATCTCGATGTGCATGAGCTGGTATTTGGAGTCGTCGTAGAACTCGGCCAGGGGCATGCCGTACTTCTTCTGGAAAAGCTGCTCCGCCTGGCGGGCCTGGCGCGGCATCCAGTCGCGGATGATGGTGTTCATGGGGTGGTCGGCGCTGCCGCAGTCGACGCCGATCCAGCGCAGTTTCTTAGCCTTGGCCCATTCGGCGAATTCGCGGTCAGGACCGGGATGTTTGACCATATAGCGGATCTCATCGGCGGTTGGATGATCCCAGCCGAAGTGGTGGTAGCCAGTGTGGATGATGAGGATATCGCCTTCGCGAACCTCGACCCGGTCCTCGACCATCTGGCTGGTGTAGACCTCGTAATCGCCGGCGGCATCGCTCAGGTCGACAACCACGCCATCGTTGACCAGGAAATCCATCTGCAGCTCGGCCATGTCCTTGCCGGGGGTGTAGAAGTGGATCTCGCCGTCGAGATGGGTGCCGATGTGGTTGGAGTGGGTGACCAGCTGGCCGTTGGCTCCGTTGGGCGCCAGGCGCTTGAAGTATTTGACCTGGAGGGGTTCGTAGGTCGGCCAGGGCGGGGTGCCGATGCCGAGGGGGATGGTTAGATCGATGGTTTTCATGGAATTATCTCCTAGAATTGGATTTATTTAATACCTCTATGTTTATCTAAAGTTCAGCCGTTTGTGCGCTTCCCTCTGAACCACAACGCCCACAAGGGGCTAGACTACTTTGTCATTTTTCTGGTTAATATTATTAGCCGTAACGCTCACGTGCAAAAACAAGTTGGAGTGGGAAAATTAGTAATCAATCGTGGGATTGAAGATCCAGCTTGATTGAGAATCCTCACCTCCCGCAGCAAGTGTGGGGTAGGCTCTAACCCTCTCCCACAAATGGGAGAGGAAATCTTTTGCTCGAAGGGGATTTGCAATCCCCGTGTCAAACAATTCGCTGGATTGCAAATCCCCGCTTTGGCGGGACTAAAGCCAGCTCGAGCGAGGAGACATGTTCGGCGGCGAGGACGCCGCCTTGAGCGCAAACCAGACGCACGTGGTACACAAAAATCAATTCACTCGACAATGCCTTCATTTAACATTGTCAGGAACACTCTACGCCTGCGGCTCAAAGTTACAGGATTTCTCCTTGCGAATGCAAACATTTGGTTCACTTAACAATGCCTTCATTTAACATTGTCAGGAACACCTTTTCGGAGGAGAAGGGTGGTCCTTCAAAGCGGATGCCGACGGCGTCGTAGATGGCGTTGGCGATGGCGGGGATGGTGGGGACCATCGAATGCTCGCCCACGCCGCGGGCGCCCCAGGGTCCGTCGTCCTGGGGGACCTCGACGATCATGGCCTGGATGCCACCCGGAATATCGCTGGAGGTGGCGATGCGGTAATCGACGAAGCTGGGATTCTGGACGTAACCATCCTTCAAATCCAGCGCTTCAAACAAGGCGGAGCTCATGCCCTGGACGAAACCTCCCTCGATTTGAGCCAGGACCATCTCGGGATTGATGGCCTTGCCGACATCAAAGGCGGCCGCGCCGCGCAGGATTTCGATCTCACCAGTATCGAGATCGACTTCCAGCTCCACGGCCTGGGCGCCAGTGGTGAAATGGACTACCGACCTTTCGCCCTGACCTGTCTCGGGGTCGAGGCTGGTAACGTAATCCGGCATGAACTTGCCGCGACCGATGACGGGGCCGCCAATCCAGCCCTGGTCGTCCGGCTTGGGCAGGCCGTAAATGACGATGTCCTTCAAAGGCATCTCCTGCTCGCTATGGTAGGAGACGACCATGCCGTTGAGGATGTCCAGGTTTTCCGGGTCCTCATCCCAGGCTTCAGCGACCATGTCGAGGATCTGCTTACGGGCATCCTTAGCGGCGCTGACCACGGCATTACCCATGCTCCAGGTCAGGCGGCTGGCGACGGTCTGCCACTCGTAGGGACTGTAGCGGGTGTCGACCGGGGTGGCGACCTGCACCCATTCATAGGGCACGCCGAGTGCAGCGGCTGCCATCTGGGCGACGACGGTGAAAGCTCCCTGGCCCAGGTCCTGACCGCCAACACCAATGGTGACCCGGCCATCCTCAGCCAACTCCACCCAGGCGCTCGAACCGGCATTGGGCGGCATGGCGGGCGCTTTCCACATCAGGGCCAGGCCTTTGCCACGCCGCTTGTTAGGCGCGCTGGCGGGGGACTTCTGGCCCCAGCCGATGGCTTCGGCGGTCTTCTCCAGGCATTGCGACAGCCCGGTGGGATGCATCTTGCCGCCCGTGACCAGGGTGTCGCCATCTTTCAAGCAGTTCAAGCGGCGGAATTCGACCTGGTCCATGCCGATCTGCATGGCCAGCTCATCGATGCACTGCTCCAGGCCGGCGTGCATCTCCGGCATGCCGAAGCCGCGCATCGGGCCGCCGACAGGGTGGTTGGTGTAAACACAGTAGCTGTCGGTCTTCACATTGGGCACTTCGTAAGGGCCGGTGCTGCTGTAGCCGCTGGCGCGGGTGATATTGACGCCGTATTCCGTGTAGGCGCCCGCATCCCAGTAGAACCTGTTCTCCATGGCCAGCAGGTTGCCGTCTTGATCGCAGCCCATCTTGAAATAGGCGATCAGACCCTGGCGGACGAAGGCGGTGAAGAATTCCTCCTCGCGGGTGAGCAGCAGTTTAACCGGGCGACCCTTGACCTTGGTGGCAATGGCGACGGCCAGCGACTCCATGCTGACGCCGGCCTTGCTGCCAAAGCCACCGCCCACATAAGGGGCGATGACGCGCATATCGGATTGGGAGATGTCCAGGGCCTGGGCGATCAGGTTGCGCTGGGCGAAGGGGGATTGAGAACTACCCCAGAGAGTCACCTGCCCGGATTCATCCACCTGCGCGACGGCGACATGCGGCTCAATGGGTACATGCTGGATGTGGGGAATGCGGTACTTGCGCTCCACGATGGCGGCACAAGCCTCCCAGGCACTCTCCACGTCGCCCTTGCGGATCTTGAAATAATTGGAGATATTGGATTTGGGCTGCGGCAGGATGAAGCTGGCCACCTGATATTGATCGAGGTCGGGGTGGATGAGGGGTGATTCAGGACTGGCGCCGTATTCGCCGTCAAGGACCGGGTCCAATACTTCGTACTCGACCTTGATCAATTCGAGGGCGTTTTCGGCGATCTCCTCGCTGACCGCGGCCACGCCGGCCACAGGATCGCCCACGTAACGCACCCGATCGCGGCAGAAGATGTGGCGGTCCAACAGGTATAAGCCGATATAGCCGGGAAAATCTTCACCTGTAACGACCGCCTTGACACCCGGCAGCACTTCCGCTGCCTGGGTATCGATGGACAAGATCCTGGCGTGCGGGTGGGGGCTGCGCAGGATGCGGGCGTGCAGTAAACTATTGCCGAACTGCATATCATCGCCGAAGATGGCCGCACCGGTGACCTTCTCGCGGGCATCTAAGCGACGTTTGCTCTCACCAACTGGGCTGGTTTTCTTTTCACTGACTACCATTATTGATCTCCTTTCAAACCCTGGCTGCTTCTTGAACGGCATCAATGATGCGCATGTAACCTGTGCAGCGGCACAGATTGCCTACCAGGGCGGCCTGAATATCACCTTCGCTGGGGGTGGGATTTCGATCGAGCAAGGCCCGGGAGGCGATCAGGATGCCGGGGGTGCAGTAGCCGCACTGAACCCCACCAGCAGCGATGATCGCTTCCTGGATGGGATCGAGCTGGGTGTCTTCAGCAAGACCTTCTACGGTGACGATCTCGGCCTGGTCGCATTCCACGGCCAGGACCAGGCAGCTGTTGACCGGCTCGCCGTTCAGCATGACCGTGCAGGCGCCGCACTCTCCCGCTGCGCAGCCGTTCTTGGTACCGGTAAGGACCAGCTGCTCGCGGAGCATGTCCATCAAGGTCATATGGGCGTGGACGTCAACCTGTTCGAGTTCACCATTTATGGTTAAGTTGATACGGTGAAAGCTCATAATTTCCTCCAGGGTATTCTATGCTTGGTGTAATACATATTTTTCAAATCGATAAACGTCGCCGGGGACGGCGACTTGAACAATGAGAGATTCAGTCACTGATTTGCTGCCACACTTCCCTCAGAGCTCGCAGGGACAGATTGCGGACCATGTATTTGCGGTAGCGAGCGCTGCCGCGCACGTCATCGATAGGGCTGCTGGCCTCCATCGCGGCGGCAGCGGCTTGGCTGAGGCTCTCTTCAGTCACCTCGGTCTCGGAAAGGATGCTTTCCACCTGCGGCACCACCAGCGGGACCGGGGCGACAGAAGCCAGGGCCAGCTTGAAACGCAAACCTGATATCGTATCCAGATCGGGGTAGCCGATCGCGGTCACGCCCACGATCGACAGGTCGCTGAGTTTGTTGCGACCCAGTTTAAGATACCTGCCTTTCAAACCATCTGGGGGCAGCGGAAAGTGGATCGAGGTGACAATATCACCGGTCTCCAGGACTGTCTGACCGGGACCGAGGAAGAAATCGCTCAAGGGCACCTGCCGCTCACCCTGGACACCAAATACGTTGAGCAGGCCATCCAGGAGGAGCGAAGCCCCGATGGTGTCGCCTGCGGGAGAGGCATTGCAGATATTGCCGACGATGGTGGCGCGGGTGCGCAGCTGGTAGCTGGCCACGCTTTCAGCCGATTCGGCTAATACCGGGTAGTGTTCAGCCACCTCAGGAGAGGCGATCACCCGGTTCATATTGACCGCTGCGCCAACTGTTAATCCGCGGGCTGGGTCATAAGTGAGATCGTTCATCCCCTCCAGGCCTTTGACATCCACCAGGTACTTTGGCTTGAACAATCGATCGCGCATCTGCACGAAAAGGTCCGTGCCGCCGATGAAGGGAAGCGCCTCCCCAACATGCGTGGTCAGGAATTGGGCAGCATCGGCGTATGTCTCGGGTTTAACATAGTCAAATTCTGGCAACTTTGGATAGGCATTCATGGTGGTTTCTTTTGATCCTCCAGTCGTACGCTTGTTTCCAAGTTAATCCACGTGGTTAGAGCAAAACTCGAATTTATCTCCCCCTCCAATGAATATGGAACATAACTTAATCATGTGAATAGTCTCGAAGGCATGCTTGACAGGGTAATTCTCGATGACCTTCTGGTCCACAAATTAAATTATATACACTAAATCGGCAATTTCAACATTAAATGATTATCTTGCTCAATTTATAAAGTTGGCTTATTTTGGTCATCCCAAGCGTAAGCCCTGTCCCGCACAGAACCTGCGGGGCCTGTCCTGGTCGGACGGACCGAGGGCCCGTCCCGGGAAGGATCTCTGTAGATCATACTGGGAGACGCTTCGCCTTCGGCTCAGAGTGATATTGAAGAATTTTCAATTTACTTAGCGAGAGCCCCATTAAACCGGGAGGTGGGTGTTTTCTAGTAAAATGTTCAAACCAAGAGGTAAATTGTCGAAATTTGTGAATTTTATTATTGGCGAAATTAATGCCCTCACCCCATTATCCCCTCTCCCATAAATGGGAGAGGGGGGATACTGGAAAATGGAACAATCAAAACCGGAGCGTGTAACAGAGACCCTCGCAGTAAGTATTGGCAGCGTGGCCAAGGAGTCTTTGGTTGATGGTCAAAGGGGGTCAGTGTTTGGGGTCACCTCGCGGGGGATATTCATTAAGACAGAGAGTAGATTTTTGAATTTTCTCTCGTTTGACCAGTACCGGGGGCCGTTGACGATCAATCTGTCCCCAGAGGATGGTTCGATCCCAGATATCGAGGCGGGCATGGAGGTCGAGATTTTCTCGCAAAGTCTCAATTTTCCAGACGCTGGATGGAGAATCTCCCTGCGGGAGGCTGAGATTTGGCGGCCGCAGAAGGAATCTGGCCCAATATTGACCAGAGCTGATCGGCAAGAGCGGTTGACCAGCCTGGCAAACCGGATCATGGAAACCAACTCAACTGCCGGCCTGGCCTCCTTGCTACCCAGATTGTTGGAGACAAGCGATCAACACGAAGAGGCCAAAAAAAGCCAACCGAGATTACATGAACAAATTCTGCAATTACTACAAGAGATGAAATCCACAGACGGTCTGCCTCCCATAAAAGCGGTGAAAGGTTTGCTGGGTTCTGGAGCGGGATTAACCCCCTCCGGCGATGATTTTGTTATTGGATTGCTGTTGGTAATCAATAGATGGATAAACTTGTTCCAGGATCAGCCTGGTTTGGACCTGTTCAACAGCCAGATCGTGTCAGCCGCCTACCAGAAGACCACAACCTTGAGTGCTAACCTGATCGAGTGCGCTGTGCTGGGGCTGGCCAATGAACGGTTGATCAACACGCTGGATTGGCTGGTCGGCGGCAGCGATCCGGAACCCATCCCAGCCGAAGGGCTGCTCTCGTGGGGCCATTCCTCGGGAATTGATGTGTTCGCGGGATTTGCGGCTGCGCTGTCTATTCGATAGTATTAGCGACCAGAAGATAAATTCGTCACATAAAAGACAATCCCCTCCTATGAATATGGAGGGGATTAGCCTTTACCCTGCGAAGGTTCTTGAGAGCGAATTTAATTTGTTTCGTTTAAACCAACCACGAAAGTCACCAGGGTCAGCTTGCCGGATTCAACTACCACTTCCTGCTGCTGCTCACCATTAAGGTAAAACGTGATCTGATACTCACCTGGCGGCAGATCGCTGAGGGCGAAACTCTCGTTCCACGGGCTTTTACCGCGCAGTTCCTCCTTCTCATACGTGGTCAGGTAAAACTGGTCGATCGCCGGCAGGCCTGGTCCGGCGAGCTGCTCGATGACGATATTTTCAACCGGCTGGTAAACTCCATCGGCGTCCACGACCCGCCCGGCTAAAGCGCCCAGTGGTTTATCAGCTGGACCGTTAAGCAGCTGCAGCCAGAGTTCAGGATTACGAGCCTCCTGGTAAGAATTCTCACCGACGCGCACTTCGAAGTGCAAGGTGCTGCCCGGCACCACGCCGGTCATACCGACCAAGCCGATCTCTTGCCCGGCAGCGACGGAGTCGCCTTCCCCAACCAGGACTTCAGAGAGCTGGCTGTACAGGGTGAAAACTGGTTCAGAAACACCTGGTAAAGCATGCTCCAAGACGACCAGGTTGCCGTAATAATCCTTACGGGGACCGTAAGGGATCTCCAGGTCATCGCCAGCCACGACGACCACGCCATCCGCCGCAGCCACGACTGGCGTGCCGGTGGAATTCAGGAAATCAACACCGCGATGAGTAAGCTGCATGTTCTGGCGGTAATCGCCGTAACGGTAGGAGGGATCGATCGTGTTGCGACCAGTTGGCGCGAGGGGACGCGCCAGTAGAAAGGAACCTGCTTCGATGCAGACATCATCTGTGCACGGCTCAGTGGATTCTGCTGGTGGTTCTGGCTCCTCAGGTGGGGCTTCCGTGGGAGGGGGTGCTTCGGTTGGCGGCAGAGCAGTGGGTTCCTCTGGGGGTTGCTCAGGGACTTCGGTCGGTTCAGGTACAACTTCCACCGCTTCAGTTTCCTGGGGCTCAGCAGTTGGAGGAGTATCTCCAGTGTTGCACGCGGCGAGCACAAGGAGAAATATAGAGGCAAATATGATTGGGGTGATTACAGATCTCTTCATCGGGCGTTACCTCGTTCAGTAAGTGGATGGAGGGATGAGTGCGTTTTATTCATTATAGAGATTTTCGGTTCTACAATTATTAATTTCTGCCTACAATCTGTTTACAATTCGGTAAGCAGTCACCCACTAAGCACGTTGCTAACAAGGATTTACTTTGTTATCCTTGTTTTCCCCCATTAACTTGACACCCCCGAAAAGATCAAATTGATATCATCCATCTTAGCAATAATACTATCAGCCAGTAAAAATGAAGTGGTAATTCTCGAAGAAGCGAAATTCATCATCTCTCAGATCATTAAGATCAATCCACAGCTCCTTGATCTCGGCTTCTGCTGCCCCTTCCCAGATATCAATGTCCAGCTGATGCCCTTGTTCTACTATCTGACGGGCAATTTCTACGAAGGATAATGTCGCGGCGATCTCGTCATCATCTTCCGGATACCAATCGACAGGCTCGCTGAAGCCTAACTCGATGCTGTGCAGGTGGCGGAAGGTGCAGCTGCAGATGCTCTTTGATCCGAGGTACCACTGGTGCTCGTTTTTCAAAATCGATTGAATTGGTCCCTTGATCTCCTCCTGTTTTAAGTGAAGCAGATCGTTATTTTCGTTTGAAAGGTCCTTGTTTGAATCGGTACTCAGGTAAATAGAATAACACACAACTCAGGTCTCCGGCAGCGGGCATTAAGTACTGGCCAGTCCCCAAAGGGGATGGCTAGAAATCGAAGGATTATTCAGTTGAGGGGATGATACTAACAGAGATTGCTAAATTCTATGCACCGCAGAAGATTCCCAGGAGGTGATCCAGGCTCCAGGTGCAGCCGGCGGCGGTTGCGAAGAGCACCACTTCGGCGACCAGCATGTTCCAATTCTGACCCTGTTCGCACTGGTAGCAGGGATTGACCGAAGGATCCTTGGTGGGTTTTACACCTGCCAGAGCGATGTAATTCAAATTCAGGAAGATGGCAACCAGCAGCGAAATTGGGGTCAGGAAGCCCAGAACCAAGCCA
The DNA here is from genome assembly GCA_041558875.1 of Anaerolineales bacterium. Classification (GTDB taxonomy): domain Bacteria; phylum Chloroflexota; class Anaerolineae; order Anaerolineales; family UBA4823; genus PFL25. The sequence continues at coordinate 36,320 of JBFFEL010000015.1, read as the reverse complement.
ATGCCGACGGACAACTCCCCGAGCAGGACCAGGTAGGGGAACCAGGATCGATTCGGTTCGACGGTCCTTCTGATCAGTTTTCCGTATGCTTCTACCGGGTGGTTGTCCGCCAAAGCAAGAGTCCAATCCACCATCTGCCCATCGACGAATTTGCGCAGCGGTTTGTGGAAAAAGCTCTTCAGCCACCACAAGCCGATGCCAATGCGCAGGACGGCTAACCATTGCGAGACAGTTAGAAATCCAAAAATATCTTCCATGATTCTCCCTTTCCTGGTGTTTGGTCACCCATCTAATCAGGGGATTAATTTGATAGCATAATTTATTGACGAATTGCGGAGAAAATGTCTTACCTGGATTAAATCGGGTGATCTTATCTGATATTCCTAACTAGTTTACCCGAGATTGACCGAATTTTTTCATACATCTTTAAATTTCCAGTTGGATATTTTGGATTGGATGCAGGATAACAAATCCTGCAGGAGCATTTGCTATTAAAGATAATTTAATTGCAATGCCAGGTAGTTGCAACCAGATGAAAAATTTTAATTAGCAGCTGCTTTGCTCTCTTGAACCTTAATGGCTTCATTTAAGGTATCAATAAACTCATCCAAGGGCACTCGATGGACAAAGGCTGCCCGTTCAACTGTAAGTGCTTTGGTCAACATACGCCGGAAGGAATACTTCGCAACTCGTTTTACGCCAAATACTTCCATAACATCGGCGATATCGCCATATTCTTCTAGGATGTCAGATACTCTTGTGTCTTTTGTAATTTCCATAATTAATTCTCCTTGTGCCAAAAATCTCTCAGTTGAGGGGGATTACTGCAACTTGCATTGGTTCTTGCTTGCCTTTAAGACTCAGCTGGCGGTGTTCGAGACCATTTGAATCCACTTCAGCCATGCGACAGATTTCAAGGCTGGCCAGAAGTTCACCGGGGCCGGCAGCGGAGGCGATACGGGCTCCAACGTTGATGTCATTACCCAAAGCAGTGAAATCCGAAACCCCCTTTGTTGAACCCACCATGCCCAAGAAGGCATTGCCAAAGTGTACGCCAGCTCCCACCGGGATCCAGGGGCCGTCACGATCGGTGTGTCCTGTGGCCCTCAAAATATCCCTGGCACTCTCGATGGCTCGCGCAGCATAATTGGGACCAGCCAGACCGGGGACGAAGAAACCTATAGCTTCATCCCCCGCCAAACGATCGACCAGGGCACCAGAATTGATCAGCGAGGCGGCTGAAACCCGGAAGAAACGGTCAATCAGGGAACTGAATTCCCGGTCGCCAACTCGCTCTGCCAAGGGAGTGGAGCCGCGCACATCGGCGAAGAGCATCGCCAGGTCAACATGGGCACCACCGGGGTGCTCCCGGCTGTAATTTAAGCAAGAATCACAAAAGCGAGGATCTTCACGCGACTGCCCGCGACCGATCAGGCGGGTGAACCGGCCGCCATATCCTTCGAAAGGACTGTTGCAGGACATACAGCGCGGATCATCTGGGAGGGCTCTGAAAATTGCGCGTGACGCCCCGACAAAAGTATTTCCTTCAACCAGGAACTGCTGCCACAACTCTTCGTTTTCATTTTCCATATCAGCTTCCAAATTTGTACAACCAAAATTTCGATAATTCAGGCAAATTACATCTTTATTTTACCAAAATTATTTTTTCTCTCAATTCAAAGCGATCGTTTATATTCTTGGGGAACAGAACCATTGATTCAATGATTAAACTGATTACGCTGAGCAGTTTACTCTAAGACCCAACTTATTTGTTGGTTGTCAGAATTATAGAAATTCAGTGAAATTAGACTGCTCAGTGTTTCAGCGGTTCCAAAGGCATATGATTAAAAAGTTGTTTTGGTGAATAAATCTCTGTATAATGATAGTGAAGTAAGGGTTTCATAATGTAAAACATCGCTGGGGGAAATGAAAACAATAATAATACTAACCCTTTTCGGCGGCACAATTGGATTTTTTCAGAGGGATTTAATATGTCGACCTCTTTGGAAGAGCAGATCAAGCAGTTGAAAATCACAATTGCCGAGATGGAATCACAACGCACCATCCTGGGAGAGGATACCGTCACAGCTGCCCCAGTTCCCTTGAGGCAAAAACTGGCTGAACTCGAAATGCAGATCGAGCCACCAGAGCCAGAATTGCCTAACCAGCAGCGCAAGCTGGTCGCTTTATTCCATAAAAATCGACGGGGAGAATTTATTATTAATTTGACGATATCGGTGGATAAGTTTATATTTATACCTGTCGACAGGGGGTTATATTCCTATATGAACACGACCGATGGGAGTAAAAATGAACACCTATATGCAGGATTTTAAAAGCATTAATTGGCGAGAAATCATTCGCAAGTACCAGGTGCCCGACCTCCCGCAGGCGATAGGCCAAATATCCACTTCTGTTGTGCCATACATTGGATTGATGATCCTGATGTATTTCACTTTAGATATTTCTTATTGGTTGACGCTACTGTTAGCGGTGCCAGCAGCCGGATTTGCGGTGAGGACGTTCATCATCTTCCATGATTGCGGTCACCAGAGTTTTTTTGGTTCAAAGAATAAGCAAGCCAATGATGTGCTGGGGGTGATAACCGGAATATTGACATTTACGCCATATCATTTTTGGAGACGGGCGCATGCCAAGCACCATGCAACCGTCGCCAAGCTCGATCAGCGCGGAAAAGGTGATGTTTGGATGCTGACTCTTGATGAGTGGAACCAAGCAAGCAAAATGAAAAAGCTGACCTATAGGGTTTACAGAAATCCCCTAACACTGTTTACAATTGGAGCCTGGATCAATATGCTGATCGCACAAAGGATCCCTTTTCCTGGGATGAGCCCCCAGGATAAGAGGAGTATATTGCTTACCGATCTGGCTTTACTGGTCATCGGCGTGTCTGTCAGCTTATTAATCGGGTGGAAAGCTTACCTGCTTATTCAACTGCCGGTGATGATGATCGCCCTCTCAATTGGTGTCTGGCTCTTTTATATCCAGCACCAGTTCCCAGGTGCTTATTGGGCAAGGGACGATGAATGGGATTACCTGACCGCTTGCATGGAAGGGAGCTCACATTACCAGCTACCTGGCGTTTTTCAATTCTTTACCGGAAATATCGGGTTTCACCATTTGCATCACCTGTCTCACCTGGTGCCTAACTACCGTCTGCCCCGGCTTTACAAAGATCATCCGGAGTTAGCAGTGAAGCCAATTACGCTCAAGGATACCCGCGAATTGTTGAGAATTCGATTATATGATGAAGCGAATAGGATATATGTAGGTTACCCTGGATAAGCAGCGCACATTCCAATTGGCAAATTCGATTCGGATTGCCTGGGCACTGCACTGGATAAATATCATGGTGCTGGAGAAGAAGTTGGGGGATTTTTACTTATATCGTAAGCCCGGCACTAAATTCACATCGGAGGTGATTAGTGACCAACCACCAATCCCAGGAAAGTAAAAGAACCAGTCCGCATTGACCAGGTCCCGGTATATATGATTTGGTTTGTTCAACAACCTGGCGCAGTTAATAATCTGTAGTCTGTTAATTCTTTCGCCCAGTATTTCAACTCGCCTCTGCCGGCGGTTCTCCAATTTCCTCATCACCAGATACACTTTGATCAGCAATTTGCTCTGCTGTAGGTTCTTCTGGTGCTTGCAGAATAGGCTCCACACCATCCAAAACGCCTGCCTCAGGTCTCGTCTGGAAAATCGCACCCCCGATCAGACCTCCGAGTGTACCAAGGACGATGTTTAAGAACACGCCAATTAAGTTAAACAGGAGCACCAAGCGACCGGTGAAATCGGCTTGGAGATTCAGTGCGTCAGGAGGGATTATTTGATTAAGAGTGGTGATGACCGTCGCAATGCCAGCTGCGCTTATCAATCCTAAGATGAAATTGATCAAGCCAGACCAAAATCCGGCAAGGGCACCGACCGCCACACCCTGACTCAGCGTCAGCGATCCCTCGAATTTTTTGTAAAGCCAAACAGCCAGGATTGAACCTGCCCAGTATCCCATACAAAGCAGACAATTGATCAAGTTGATCACTGGTATATTGGCCAGTGCAGCGATCACAATCCCACCGATCAAGCTCGAAATAATTAAGTTCTTTATGTTCATGGAAAAATTCTCTCCTTTTTCCGCTGCGAAGACCTATCTGGGACCATATTGGTGAGTTCGATCTTTATTGATAAGTATATCTAGATTTTTAGGTGAATTCAATCAGGCTGTGAAAATAAATCCATCTTTAAATTGGCAAACCTTGAAATTCTAATTGAGATCGATGGAGGGCGTGGTTAAAATTATTATCAACCTGGAGAATCCCCCCCCTCGAGACGAGAGAAGAAAGGCGACCGCTTTAAAGTCACTTGATCAACCAAGTATTGGGAGTTACGAGTCACTTAGGCAACTGCGATCCAGCAGATTGCTTGCACATTGGGGTTGATCTTGGACTTTTTAGGGCGGGAGGTTGGTTATTGGTAATTGGTTATTGGGAATTATTGTCAAATCCTTAAATGTGTTTACGGAAGATATTAGGCCCCGTCCCGACAGTCCGGGGTCGGGATATTTGGTGACAGGTAGTCAGCAACTGAAACAAGCCATCGCTGAGTTAGAAGATCAAAGATCGATACATGATGATGAGGTAGTTCGGGGGATTGAACCCCTGTCCTTGGTCGGACAGACCGAGAGGCCGATTCACTGATTGAACTGATTACGCTGAGTTTTTCCGACTCAGGTGACAACCAAAATATGCATGAAGAATGTGCTTACAAATTAAGATTCAGTGATTTCATAACTTTCAGCGTTTCAACGGTTTTTGTTTGGAGCTCTTTGTTTATGGATCCTTAATCGCCAAATTAGAATCTTCCCAATACTATATAACTCCAATTGTTAAAGGTATAAAAAATCGTGGATAATCTGATCAACCTGGAAGACACCTTGGTTACGCGGAACGAACAAAGGGACTAGAACAGATACAAAAGACATACCGACAGGCGCTAGGCAAGTTTACCGAGATTTGTGCGCCGGGGCATGTCAATGTTCTGGAGGAACGCATAGCTGGTTTATGAATACTTCCTAGCCAGGAAAAACTTCGTAAGATGCAATTTTGAGCGTTCTGCATAGCCTGATATGCAGCATTTCCTTTGGTGGGATACCTTGAACAAAATATACAAATTAAAAGTCCCTTAGTATCCCTTCCCGAAAAGGTGTGTTTGAATACTTGTGATAAAATCCCGACTAATACTATCTGATTAGTTGTGAAAGGTTGTTTATAAATTGGATCTGAATCAGATAAGATTTCTATAAGGAGATTTCCGATCATGAATCGAAAAAGAATCAAAGCCAGGGCAATCGCATTCACAGATGGGCGGCGCATGCTGCTCGCAGCCGTGATGGTTGCCATTCTTCTGGCACTATTGGCGATCCTTGCCATCCCGGCCAGCGCGAAGAGTGATCAAACCTTCCCACCAGTATTCAATGTTCCTGATGGCTGGCAGCCGGAAGGCATTGCCGTTGGACGCGGCAGCAGCTTTTACGTTGGTTCATTGCTGACCGGAGCTATATACGGGGGTGACCTGCGAACCGGTGAAGGTGCCGAAGTTGTACCACCCCAGGAAGGACGCATCGCGGTCGGGTTGGACGTGGATGAGCGCAGCAACAATATATTTGTAGCGGGGGGTGGGCCCTTGCTGGGTCCAATTCCCGGATCAGCATACGTATATGATGCTGAAACAGGCGCCGAATTGGCGGAGTACCCGCTAAATGGTGTCTTCATCAATGATGTCGTCGTCACCCGCGATGCAGCTTACTTCACAGATTCGGGTAAACCAGTTCTTTACCGAGTCCCCTTGGGTCCGCAGGGCGAATTGCCCGATCCATCCGCGGTCCAGGAAATTCCGCTCGGGGATGGATTTGATTTTGATCAAGCAGCTTTCATCAACGCGAACGGCATCGAAGCCACTCCCAATGGCAAGTGGCTGATTCTTGCCAACACAGGATTTGCCAGCCTGTACAAAGTTGATCCCCTGACCGGCGAAGCAACCAAGATCGACCTGGGAGGCGTTGAGGTTCCAAATGGTGACGGGTTGGTCCTGGCCGGAAAGACCCTGTACGTGGTGCAGAACTTCTCTAATCAGATCGGCAAGGTGCACTTAGACCCAACATTTACATCGGGAACAGTGAGTATTGAACCTCTTACCAGTCCCGATTTCAGAATACCAACCACGGCGGCGAAATTTGGCAGCACCATCTATGCGGTCAATGCTCGCTTCGGTGATTTCACGCCCGGGGTACCCTCCCCAGCCCTGGAGTTTACCGTGGTCGGTTTGCCAATGCGGTAAAATTCTTCAACTCCTGCATGGATTGGGCACCTTTTCCCGGGTGTGCGATCTTTTTCAAATTTCGATAAGTATGGGGTTGTCAGATGAACGACAGCCCCGTTTTCCATCATTTCAATTTTTGTGAGAACGATACCCATAATTACACTGAGTTGTTCAAATTCAGCTAGCAACTAAAAGACACATGGAGAATTCTCAAACAATTCATGTTTCAGGGGTTTCAACGTTCTCGGCGGTTCAGCAGTTCCAATTCGGGGATATAATACAGGGTGTGAGCCCGGATCCTTAATGAGCCATAGACTATACAAAGATCATCCAAAATGATCTCTCACCCAATCTCACTATACTTTATCTTGCGACCATATATAAATTCCAAACACTGCTCTCCCAACAGTGTATCCTTAAGAACTCTACAATAAAATCAAGAGTGAAAAAACAAGTTGGAGATTTACTCTCCCCGCGATCAATTTCTATAATAAACTCAGGAAAACTAACAAGGATTTGCCATATACATGAATGACAGCAGTGAAAAAATCCAACCTCTGCAAGGCATCCGGGTGATAGATATTTCTCGCGCCCTGGCGGGACCGTTCTGCGCGATGATGCTGGGCGACCTTGGGGCGGACGTAATCAAGGTGGAACGCCCTGGCCGGGGAGATGAGAGCCGCAGCTGGGGTCCCCCTTTTGTGGGCGAACCAACCGAGGCTTATCCTGGCGAATCGACCTACTACCTGGCAGCCAACCGCAGCAAACGCAGCCTGACGGTAAACCTGAAGAACCCTGAGGGGCAGGCAATCATCAAAAGGCTGGTCGCGGTTTCGGATGTCCTGGTGGAGAACTTCGTCACAGGTTCGTTGGACAGGATGGGCCTGGGTTACGAGCAGCTGCGTGAGACCAATCCACGATTGGTGTACTGCTCAATCAGCGGGTATGGGCGTACCGGCCCCTACGCAAATAAAGGCGGCTATGATTTCATCCTGCAGGCCGAAGGCGGCATCATGGGCATCACCGGACCAGTGGAAGGTCCCCCCTACCGGGTAGGAGTGTCGATCATCGACCTGACCACCGGGATGTTCGCATCGACCGCCATCCTGGCCGCGCTGCGAGCGCGAGAGATGACCGGTGAGGGCCAGCTATTGGACCTTTCGCTGCTGGATTCTTCAGCGGCAATTCTGGCTAACGTGGCTTCCAATTACCTGATCGGTGGAGTTGAACCGAGCCGCATGGGCAACGCCCACTTCAATATCGCACCTTACGAGGTTTTTCGCGCCCGCGACCGCTGGCTGACTTTGGGTGCATTGAACCAGCGGCAATGGGAAAACCTATGCGCAGTGGTAGACCGGCAGGAGATCATCTCTGACCCGCGCTTCGCCAGCAACCAGGACCGGGTGACCAACCGGGCTGAACTGGCAGAGGTTTTAAATGAAGCCTTCGCGGCGAATGACGCCAGCCACTGGATCGAAAAACTCCACCAGGTCGGTATCCCGAGCGGGGTGATCAATTCTATCGAAGACGTATTCAACCATCCCCAAGCGGAACACCGTGATCTCAAAATCGAGCTCGAGCATCCCACTGCAGGCACGCTTCAATTTCCAGGCTACCCATATAAATTTTCAGCTACCCCAGCGAAGGCACATCACCCACCGCCCATGCTGGGTGAACACACAGATGAAGTTTTGGAAGGACTGTTGGATTATTCCCCCGAAGAAGTGTCTGAGTTGCATGAACGAGGAGTTATCTAGATAGCGTTACTATCGCCTTGGGGATAATTAGGAAACTATTGTGCAAATGTAAATAGCGATTCAATTTTGTCATAAAGAAGCGAGAAGATGAAGCTTACAATTCCAAGAAAAAAATTCGTTATACAATCTGGATATCTGAATCAACTTATAGGGGATTCTCCCCTTAAACGGGGACAGGTTCAGTCGCTTCGCTTCTTCAGCCCAGCCTAGTATGCTGGAGTAAACAATGACAATTAATTCTTATATTGGGAGTATTTATGTCATTTACTAAAGGTGAAATTCGATCTGGCGCATATTACGATTCGGTGATCTTGATGCAGCTGCAGCGATCCCTGGCAGGACTGGAGGGGGTGATCGATGCAGGCGTGATCATGGGCACAGATGCGAACAAGGAGCTGCTCGAACAGAGCGATCTTTTAGCCCCTGAGATCAAGGAGGGCGGGGTGGACGATATGGTGATCGTGATCAAAGCAGAGGATGAACCTGCAGCCCAGGCGGCGCTTGAAGAAGTGGATAACCTGCTGGCAGCCCGACGCAGCGGAGGAGTTGAACAAGAATATCTGCCTAAAAGCCTGGATACCGCATTCGACATGATGCCGGAAGCGCAATGGGTGCTGGTTTCGGTGCCTGGTCGCTATGCGGCTGGAGTCGCCAGCCAGGCGCTGGATCACGACAAACATGTCTTCCTGTACAGTGATAACGTGACCTTGATGGATGAGTTGAAGCTCAAGGACACCGCTGCCGAAAAGGGTCTGCTGGTGATGGGGCCAGACTGCGGCACAGCCATTGTCAACGGCATCGGATTGGGCTTCGCCAACAAAGTCCGCAGAGGAGGGATCGGTTTAGTTGCCGGTTCTGGTACTGGTTTACAGCAGGTGACGGCTCGCATTCACCAGTTTGGCGGCGGGATCACGCATGCACTGGGAACCGGCGGCCGCGACCTATCCGAGCAGGTGGGAGCGGTGACCGCTCGCCAGGGGCTGGACCTGCTGAGCCGGGATCCTGAAACCAAGGTGATCCTCCTGGTTTCCAAGCCGCCGGCGAAATCAGTGGCAGATGAACTCGTGCTGGCCGCACGGGAAGCAGGGAAGCCCGTGGTGGTGGATTTTATCGGCTACGCCACCTCGATGCGCAGAGTGGATGACGTGTATTTCGCCACCTCTTTCGATGAAGCGGCTGACCTGGCGGTGAAGCTCGCCGCTGAACCAGCAGCGAGCACAGCAGAAAAAGAGGTTGAGGTAAAACCGTTTGCCGAGGGCCAGCGCTACCTGCGAGGCCTGTTTTCGGGCGGAACGCTGGCCTATGAGACTTTACTGGTCCTGGAGAAATATCTACCAGAGGTATATTCAAACGTGCCCCTGGATAAAAAATATCGCCTGGCAGATTCATTGGTCAGCCAGGAGCACACGATCATCGACCTGGGAGAGGACGAATTCACCGTAGGCCGGCTGCATCCGATGATGGATAATGACTTACGCATTCGTCGCCTGGAGATGGAAGCGAACGATCCCCAGGTAGCGATCATCCTGCTGGACGTGGTGCTGGGATATGGGGCTCACCTTGATCCGGCCGCGGAACTGGTCCCGGCGATCATTGACGCCCAGGCGCAGGCAAAGAGTGCGGGACGCTACCTGGAGGTGGTGGCCATCCTATCCGGCACCGATGAGGATCCGCAGGATCTGAACGACCAGATCGAGCAGTTTGAGGCAGCCGGGGTAAAGGTATTCACCAGCAACGATGCCGCGGCCAGTTATGTCGGCAGGCTGGCAAAATCTTTCGATCCAGATTCACCTGATACTGAGGTGGGAACCTTGACGGAGGTGGATTTGAAAGCCTTGACCCAACCGATGGCAGCGGTCAACGTGGGACTGGAGACATTCACCGAAAGCCTGACAGAGCAGAACGCCCAGGTGCTCCAGGTAGACTGGCGCCCCCCGGCCAGCGGGGACGAGAAGCTGATGGGCATCCTCGAGCGCATGAAGAATAAATAAAGGAGGCTGTTGATGAAGGAGTTTGTGGCTGCCTGCGTACAAATTGCGATCACGCCTAATGATGTGCAGGCTAACGTTGAAAAAGGGGTCTCCTGGCTGGAGAAAGCAGTGAGGGAATACGAGGCAGAACTGGTCGTCTTTCCAGAGACGGTCACCACCGGCTACGATACCGGACTGAGCGCGGGTGAACTGTGGGATCTGGTGGATGAAGCACCTGGTCAGATTTCAGAACCGATCCAGGAAAAAGCAAGGGAATTGGGCGTGCATGTCGTCTGGCCTTCCTACCGGCGGGCTGGTGAAAGGGGAGTGGTCTATAATTCCGCCATCCTGATCGGCAGCGATGGCGAGATCATCGGGATTTACGATAAGACCCACCCGGCACCGTGGGAGCGACAGGATGGCGGCGGTTGGGCACTCGTTGGGGATAAAGCGGAGGTTTTCAAGACCCCGCTAGGGGACATGGGGATGATCATCTGCTATGATGGCGATTTCCCCGAGCTATCCCGGCTGCTGGCGGTGAAAGGTGCGGAGATCATCATCCGGGTATCAGCCCTGCAGCGCAGCTACGATATCTGGTACATCACCAACGCCGCCCGGGCTTACGACAACCATGTTTATGTAGTGGCCAGCAACCTGGTCGGTCCTGATGCGTCCGGAAACTATGCCTTCGGTCACAGCATGATCTTGACCCCGATCGCCTGGCGGCTGGCGCAGGCGCGCGGCACGGAGGAGATCATCGCCGCCAAGCTTGATCCAGACCCTATGCGCTACATCACCTGGGGCAGCAAGAGCCTGCAGAACTTCGACCACCTGGAAGATCGCAATTTAGAACTTTATGAAGAGATATTAAAGGAAGCCCGGGCCAGATTTGAACCCGGAATACGATTTCCGCGCAAGTAACCACATTGATTTTCGTATCAAACCAAAACAGAGAGGTTAATTCAATGGACATTGAAAAAGCCAATACCGAAGCCACAGAGCGCATGATGGAAGCCCGCCCGGTGGTGACCGGCATGGGCAAGGCGATCGAGGTTATTCCCGGAATGCGCGAAGATCTGCTGCTGCACGCCGGACCGCCGATCACCTGGGAACGCGCTTCGGGACCAATGCAAGGTGCGATCACCGGGGCACTGATCTTTGAAGGCAAGGCGAAAACCGAAGCCGAAGCTCAAGCTCTGGTGGAATCTGGCGAGATCCAGCTCGAGCCGTGCCACCACCACCAAGCTGTGGGACCGATGGCCGGCGTGATCTGCCCATCCATGTCGGTTTACATCCTCGAGAACAAGACACACGGCAATAAATCATTCTCAAACCTGAACGAAGGCTACGGCAAGGTGCTACGCTACGGGGCCTACAGCGAGGAAGTGCTGGAGCGACTGCGCTGGATGGAAGAGGTGATGGCACCCGTGTTAGGGAAAGCGATCGAGATGTCCGGTGGGATCGATATTCGCGTCCTATTGGCTGAAGCCCTGCACATGGGTGACGAGGGGCACAACCGCAACAAGGCGGGATCAGTCCTGTTCACCAAGAACCTGGCTCCGTTTATCGTCAAGGCGACCGACGATGCTGAAGTTGCGTCCAAGATCATCCAAACGCTGGGTGATAATGCCTTGGCAGTACTCAACCCGGTCATGGCAGCCTGCAAGGCGATGGTCGATACAGCAAAGGATATCGAAGGCAGCACCATCGTCAGCGTGATGGCACGCAACGGCACCGATTTTGGCATTCGAGTCAGCGGATTAGGCGATCGCTGGTTCACCGCGCCGGTTGCGGTGCCCCAGGGTCTTTACTTCCCCGGTTTCACTGCCGAGGATTCAAGCGGTGACATCGGCGACAGTACGATCACAGAGACGGCCGGCATCGGCGGCTTCGCCATGGCCAGCGCGCCGGCGATTGTGACCTTCGTCAGCGGGACTCCCAAGGATGCAATGAACGCCACCCTGGAAATGTACGAGATCTGTTTCACAGAGCATAAATACTTCACCATCCCACCGCTCGATTTTCGCGGCACCCCCACCGGGATCGATATCCGCAAGGTGATCGAGAAAGGCATCACGCCGAGGGTAAATACCGGCATCGCTCACAAGGAAGCCGGAGTCGGGCAGGTTGGGGCCGGGTTGGTGCGTCCACCGATGGAGATGTTTGAGGAAGCGTTGGTGGCGTATGCGGAGAGGTATGGGTATTAGATATTGGATATTGGGTACTGGATATTGGGTACTGGATAGTAGATACTAGATATTAGATACTAGGTATTAGATACTGGATATTTGAAATTGGGTATTGGAGGGAATAGATGATATTGAAATTTGGGGAATTGAAGATTTTGAAGGCTGCTGAAGAGGTGGCGGATGAGATTTGGATGCTGGTCGTTCATTGGGATCCATTTGTGCGAGATGTCCTTGGTAAACAATTAGCCACAGCTGCTGACTCAATCGGAGCTAATATTGCCGAAGCTTTTGGACGTTACCATTACGGGGAGAAAGTGCAATTCTTGTATTATGCGCGGGGGAGTTTATTTGAGACTAAGTATTGGCTCAACCGAACCAATGAACGGAAATTAGTATCGGAAAATCAAGTACAGGAATTTTCCCGCCAATTATCAGAGCTGGCTCGTCAATTAATGCTAACATGAAGACTCAAAGGCGAGAAAATCAATCGAAAGACAAATCCATTGGTGAAAAATTGGATCAATATTTTGCCGATCAGGATGAAGAAGTTGTCATCCCCATCTTCCGAGAAGAAGATCTCCAGTGGATTGAGAATACCTAATACCAAATATCAAGTATCTAATACCATAAGAAGAGGAGAGAGCATGGATAGGGAACAATTTATCAAAACGATTGCGAATGCAAAACTGTATGACCTGACCCAGGGATGCAGCATCTTTACACCGCCCTGGCCGGGGGAGAAGGCCTTGGAGATTCATTTCTTCAAGCGGGTCACCGGGGCATATGGCGGCGGGCAGGGAGCCAACGGACAGCTCTTGAATTGGAGCAACACCGTGGGGACTCACCTGGTTGGTGAAACCGCCTTTCATTCAGGCGGCAGGGCGATCGCGGATATTCCATTATCAGATCTTTGCGGACCTGGAGTCGTGGTGGATATCTCCGATTCGGTGTCCGATTACAGCCTATATACGCCCGAGATGATCACCGAAAGAGCCACGGTCAAAGAGGGGGATATCCTGATCATCAACACCGGCTATCATCGTTATTCATGGGATCAGCCCGACGTGCACAACCCGGAGGCCCAGGGAGGGGTCGAATCCAAAGAGTTTGGTTTCCTGGTGCGCCACCCGGGGCCTTCACCAGATTTCTTCCAATGGGCACTGGATATGAAGCTGAAGATCATCGGGGTAGATTGCGGAAGCGCCGAACACCCGATGAATACTTCCATCCGCTATATGCACGCAAACGAGTTTGAGAAAGCGGAAGCGAAATTGAAAGCGGAGTACGGCAAATCCTGGGACGAGATGTTTCCCCAGGATGAATATTACCAGCTCACCCACCAGACGATGCCGAAGGCGCACCTCCTGCTGGCAGAATCGATTGTCGGTGAGATCAACGAGATCAACAATCAACGAGCCTGGATCATGATCTACCCGATCCCATTCATGGAGGTGGAGACAGCCTGGTCGCGAGCCTGCGCACTGCAACCGCCAGATGGCATGGAGGAGGAGGAATTCTTCGAGCTGATGGCATCCGCCGCGATGCTCGACCTGACGGTACCCTTCAGCGTGCAGACACCCCAATGGGCCAACTACGTCCCCCTGACCGTGACTTATACCAAGCGGGTCGGTGGACAATACTTCGGCCTGGGCAGGAATGGTTCGATATGCAACGCCAGCATTCACCTGGCAACTCACATGGACGGTGAGAAGCACTTCTGGCCCGCGGGCAGGACGATCGGCGAGGTGCCCTTGGATGAATGGGTCGGACCGGGTGTGATCGCCGATATATCTCAACTGGTATCTGACTCGAGCGTTTACACCCCTGAAATGATCGAGAGCGTGGTTGAAGTACGTGAAGGCGATATCCTGATCTTGAAGACCGGCTGGCACAAGTACGGCTGGATCAGCTCTGATTCCGATGAGTTTCGCTATATGATCAAGCATCCCGGCCCGTCACCTGATTTTTCCCAATGGTGTGTGGACAAGAAACTCAAGTGGCTGGCCATCGACGCTGTCAGCCAGGATCACCCCATGAACACTATCCAGCGCATCTGGCACCCCAAGACCTTTGAAGAAGCCAACCGCAAGCTGATCGAGGATTTCGGTAAGGATTGGGATGAAATGTACCCGCTGGACCAGTACTACCAGGACACCCATCTCAACTTGTTCCCCAAGAAGATCGTGCATGCCGAAAATCTGGGCAAAGACATCGCCCATGCCGAAAGCGGCCGTTACTATATTGGCTGCTACCTGCAGAAGGGGATGGAGATCGCCTCCATGTGGGGCAGGTTTATTGCCTGGAAGGAGGGGAATTAGATAATGGGTATTGGCTCCCGGTCATTCCTCCCGGGACAGGTTTTGGAGATTAGATTGCCTTGAAGAAGGATAAATAACAATATGATCCTTGTAACTGGTGCAGCTGGAAAGACAGGCCGCAGTGTGATTAAGGCGCTGGTTGAGAGTGGCGCCGACGTGCGAGCATTCGTTCGTCGAGAAGAGCAAGCCCCAGTTGTTGAATCGATCGGTGCGGCAGAGGTTCGGGTCGGGGATATGAAATCCAGCCAAATGATGGCGCGCGCCATGCAAGGCGTTCGTTCGGTCTACCATATCTGCCCAAATGTCAGCCCAGACGAGATCACCATCGGTGAGACAGCGATTATGGCAGCCCAGGAAGCTGGAGTAGAGCATTTTGTCTTTCACTCGGTGCTTAAACCGCAAACCGAAGCCATGCCGCACCATTGGAATAAATTACGAGTTGAAGAACGACTGATCGAATCCCGGCTGCCATACACCATCCTACAACCAGCAGCCTACATGCAGAACATCCTGGCTCATTGGGAGAGCATTCGAGAACAAGGCATATACCCGGTGCCTTACCCGGAAGAAACAAGATTGAGCCTGGTTGACTTAGAGGATGCAGTCCGGGCAGCTGCGATCGTGCTGACAGAGACTGGACACGAGTATGCCATCTATGAACTGGTGGGTAATGGCAGCTTAACGCAGAGCAATTTAGCGGCCACCATGAGCGAGGAGTTTGATCGGCCAGTCAGGATTGAAGTCATCCCCCTTGAGACCTGGAGGAGCCAGGCGGAAAAGGCAGGGCTGGGAACCCAGCGGATTGAAACCCTGGTAAAAATGTTCCAATATTACCAGGAGTACGATTTCCGAGGCAATTCACAGGTGTTGGGTTGGCTCTTGGGACGAAGGCCGACCAGCTTCTCAACTTTTGTCAAACGCACTTTGCAGGAGAAGAACCAGCAGGTGATCGAGGGAACCTGATCGAGATTCATCGAATATGCATCTTGCAGAAAAGATGTTGAAGGTTGTAAATACTGGAGAACAACCAAAGTGCAAACAATTCTTCAAGTGGTAAGCCGTTCAGGGGAAATTTGGATTTGAAAGTTATTGAGTAGAAATCTTTATTAATCGAGTATTATTGGGATAATTTAGACAAACTTGATAGGTATTTATCCTGACTAAGGAGAATCCTTGTATGAAACCACCCCCATTCGAATATTACAATCCACGGTCTTTAGATGAAGCCCTGTCCCACCTGGCTGAACACGGCTACGATGCCAAGATCTTAGCTGGTGGTCAGAGTCTGGTGCCCATGCTGAATTTTCGCCTGGCACAGCCAGCGGTTCTGGTTGACTTGAATAAAATCGCCGATCTGGCTTACATTCAGGCAGGGAACTCTGGCGGCATCCAGGTGGGGACAATGACCCGTCATGCCCAGGTAGAACGTGATCCAATAATTGCCGAACGGGCACCCCTGATCCATGAAACGATGCCAATGATCGCCACCTCGCAGATCCGCAGCCGAGGTACTTTCGGAGGTAGTATCGCCCACGCCGATCCTTCCGCTGAGCTGGTGGCAATCAGCGTCGCACTGGAGGGAAAATTTCGACTGCGAAGCCAATCGGGAGAGCGTGAAGTGCCGGCGACAGACTTCTTTTTAGGCATGTTCACCACGCAACTCGAACCGGAAGAGATTCTGGTTGAGGCCAGCTTTCCCTCCGTCCCTCCCGGGACGGGATGGGCAATTGAGGAAATTGCCCGGCGCCCGCATGATTTCGCCCTGGTTGGTGTGGCAGTAGTAGTCACTTTACACAGCGATCAGCGCATTCAAAATGCCCGCATCGTCTTTCTGAGTGTAGGCGATGGACCGGTGGTGGCCGAGAAGGCCGCCGAGAGCCTGCGGGATCAGGCTCCCTCCCCCGATCTGCTGCGCGCGGCGGCGGAAATTGCAGCTGCTGAAGATATCGATCCAAGCAACGATATCCATGCCAGCGCAGATTACCGGCGGCACCTGGCAAAGGTGCTCACCCGCCAGGCACTGGAAACAGCGATCGAACGAGCAAAAGGATAAGGTTTGGTTTCTTAATGGATGGTAAGTCAATCCATGAAGCCAATCAGGAGATGATTATGAGCGATCTTTACCAACTCTCGGTGACCATAAACGATACGGAATACCAACGCTCGGTGGAGCCGCGCATGCTACTGAGCGATTTCTTACGCCACGATATTGGCTTGTCTGGAACGCACGTTGGCTGCGAACATGGTGTGTGCGGTGCCTGTACGGTTTTATTCGATGGGCAGCCAATCCGCTCCTGCCTGATGTTTGCCGTGCAAGCTGATGGGCATGAAATACTGACGGTAGAAGGTTTGGGTACTCCCGATGACCTGCACGTGATCCAGGAAGCGTTCTGGGAGGCACACGGCCTGCAGTGCGGCTTCTGCACGCCTGGATTCCTGATGACTCTAGTGCCTTTCCTGGAGGAAAACCCCGATCCAGACGAGGCCGAGATCCGGCATGCCATCTCCGGCAACATCTGCCGCTGTACTGGCTACCAGAATATCGTAGAGGCAGTCAAGCTGGCCGCCGAGAATATGAGGGCTTGATATGAAAAAATCCATCGGTGAACGAATAAAACGAAATGAAGATCCCCGTTTGCTAACCGGCCGAGCGCTATTTGTGGATGATGTGCAGCTTGCAGGAATGCTCCATGCGGCCTTCCTACGCAGTGATTATGCCCACGCCAAGATCAACGGTATCGATGCATCCGCTGCCCGAGAGCACCCTGGAGTGGTGGCGGTGTTCACAGCAGAGGACATGGGGGAAGATTGGGCTCCTGGTCCTTCGAATGTTGCACCACCCCCTGGAGACGTTGTCTTCCATTCCCGCACCCATGTACCCCTGGCAAAGGATAAGGTCCGTTATGTCGGTGAACCGATCGCGGTCGTGGTCGCCGAGAGCCGCTACATCGCTGAAGATGCTGTGGAGGATATCTTTGTAGATTTAGAAATGCTGGACGTTGTGGCAGATTTGGAGACCGCCCTCGATCCTGATGCACCGCTCGTACATGATGATCTGGACTCAAACCTGGCCGCACACCTGATTCAAGACAAAGGTGATTACCAGGCAGCCAGAGCTACCGCAGACGTGATTGTAACCCGCAAGATCGACATTGACCGAGGGGCTGCTGCAGCAATGGAAAACCGGGGCGTGGTTGCAGATTGGGATGAGAAAGGCCAGCAGTTAACGGTATGGGACACAACCCAGGCACCGATCCCCATTCGCAATGGTCTCGCAGCAAGGCACGGCCTTTCCCAGAGCCAGGTGAGGGTGATCGCGCCCTTTATTGGAGGAGGCTTCGGGCCAAAAATTCTGCTGCATTATCCAGAAGAGATCATGATCCCCTGGATATCCATGCAGCTGTGCAAACCGATCAAGTGGATCGAGGATCGGAGGGAGAATTTTCATGCCACGACCCAAGAACGGAGACAGGTTCACGAAGCCGAAATGCTCCTGACCAGAGAAGGGAAAATCCTGGGGGTCAGCCACACTTTCCTGCATGATACCGGCGCCTACGATCCTTACGGATTAACGATTCCGCTCAACACGCAATCACATGCCACCGGGGGCTACCACGTCCCCAATTATCACAGCGAGGTCAAGGTTGCATTTACCAACAAGATGATCACCACCCCGGTACGCGGAGCTGGGAGACCTCAGGGCATATTCCTCGTTGAACGATTACTTGATATTGCTGCCAAAGAAATTGGTATGGACCCGGTGGAGATTCGAAAGCTGAATTTCATCCCTCCAGAAGCATTTCCATACGAACGGGAGATCATCGACCAGGCATTTTCTCCGCTTATCTTCGACAGCGGCAATTACCAACCCGTGATGGATAAGGCAGTCGAGACGATCGGTTATCACAAATTCATCAACGAAGAACAACCTCGATTGCAGGCGGAGGGCAAACATGTTGGTATCGGTATCACTCCCTTTGTAGAAACGACAGGTGTCGGCCCATACGAAGGAGCCAGAATAAACATTGAACCCAGCGGAAAGATCAATGTGGCGACAGGTGTCGGCACACAGGGCCAGGGGCACTTCACCTCCTTTGCCCAGATCGTGGCTGACCAGCTGGGTGTTGATGTTGCGGATGTAAACCTGGTCACCGGGGACAGCACGGAGTTCCATTGGGGAACGGGCACTTTCGCCAGCCGGGGGGCGGTGGTGGCGGCGAATGCTATCAACGCCTCTGCGAAAATCGTGCGCGAAAAGGTGCTCAAACTGGCCAGTAAAATTCTCGAAGCGCCTGAAGAGGAGCTCGAGCTGGAGGATGGCTACGTGCGGGTGGCTGACATTCCGCGCATGTCGATCAGTCTGGGCGATCTGGCTGCAGAGGCCAACCCGCTGCGAGGTGCAGTCGAACCAGGGACTGAGCCGGGATTGGAGGCAACGGCGTATTTTGGTCCTCAGTACGGCGCGGCAGCCTTCGGAGTTCACGCTATGATCATCGAGGTCGACCCGGAGACGATGATGATCGATATTAAACGTTACGTGGTGGCTGAGGATTGCGGTACGATTCTTAATCCACTGATCCTGGAAGGTCAAATCCACGGTGGGGTGGCGATGGGCATCGGAAACGCATACTTCGAGCAGCTGATCTACGACGAAAACGCGCAGCTACTCAACGCTTCACTGGCAGACTATCTCGTTCCAACGGCCTGTGAAATACCCACGATTGAGGTTGAGCATCTCGAAACTCGCTCCCCACTCAATCCACTGGGAACCAAGGGTGTCGGCGAGGCAGGCACTATCCCAGTACCGTCATTATTTGCCCAAGCGATCGAGAATGCCTTTCCGGATCATGATTTCGAAATACTTGAAATGCCGCTCAGTCCAAACAAATTGTTTGAGATACTGCATAAGAAGGAGGTAGGAAAGTGAAAATTGCAGGGGAGTACACATTTGACGGTCCCAGGGAGGCGGTCTGGGAGATTATGCGCGAGCCCGAAGTGCTGGCTTCAGCACTACCTGGGACCCAAAGCTTGGATCAGGTCAGCGAAAATGAATACCAGGGAGAAATGCAGGTTCGCATTGGGCCGGTGGCGGGATTGTTTTCCGGAAATGTCGCTATTTCAGATGAAGTGCCACCGGAAAGCTTGACCATGAGTGTGGAAGGAAGAGGGAAACCCGGATTCGTCAAGGGGACTGGCGCGGTGCAGCTGATCGCCCAGGAGTCCGATAAAACCCTGATGCAGTATGAGGGTGATCTGCAAGTAGGCGGCAGGCTGGCGAGCGTCGGTCAACGGATGATGGATTCCGTCAGCAAGAGCCTGCTCAAACAAGGTTTGGATTCAATCAACAATGCTCTGCTGGCTCACCAGGAAGCACAATCTACCGGGGAGGAGGTTGAATACCAGGCGCCATCGGAAAGCGAGTTTGCCGCTTCGGTTGCCAAGGACATGGCGGGGGATGTATTAACTTCGCGGAGGATGGTGTGGATTGCAGGGGTGATCATCGTGATCGTGATCCTCCTTGCGATTTACTTGATGTCTCGCGGATGATAAAGTCAGACTTATCGATGCTGTCTCAATCAATTTCACAATTGTTCGATTCAAAGGAGGATGTATAAGAACAAAAACAGCACACGCTCGAATTGACAAGCAAAAAATTATTCTGTAAAATTTGTTTCAAGCGAAGGGGGATTAATGTAGCATTCATATCGGGGCTCGAAATGCGGAAGACCATCTCCGTGAGCCGCTACCAGGAAGAAGCGAAAAGAGGAGAATAGAAATGAACCAATATCTTCATCCGAACAAGAAACTAAAGTTTTTCGGAACATTTGCCTTCTTAATCCTAATGGCCGGGTTGGTCATTGGATGTGCGCCGGCTGCACCTGAACAGGCAGAAGGCGCCACCTTGGCAATCGAGCACTTCAGCCCGATTGAAGGCACAACCTGGTCCGGGGCACACGACCGGGCTGGGAAACGAATCGCAGAAAAAGCTGACAATGTTGATTACGTATTCAGGGAGGAAGTTGGTCCCGATCTCACGGTACCCTACGCGGAAGAGTTGATTGCAGATGGGGCCAACATCGTTGTCGGGAACGCCGAGTTTATGGGCATGCCCTTGATCGATATTGCTGACCAATATCCGGAAGTATATTTCGGATCGATCATCGCCAGCGATCTGTCCACCAAGCGGAACTTCATCAGGCTCTTCCCTAAGCAGTATCAGGCGCTTTATCTGGAAGGCCTCATCGCTGGAGCATTAACCCAAACCGGTAATATCGGTGTCGTCTCCGCTTTCCCATCTGTTCAAGTCATCCGGCGCCAGGCTGGCTTTACACTTGGTGTACAGGATGCAGCCGAGTTACTCGGTAAGGATGTGAACATCTACGTCAAGTATGCGGGTGACTGGTTCTTGCCTCCCGAAGAACGAGCGATCGCGGAGACTTTGGTATCCACAAATAATGTGGATGTAATCACCCATCAGACAGATTCCAGTTCTCCCCTGGACGTGGCAGTGGAACAGGGCATCTGGTTCGTCGGCAAGGATATGGATATCGTCGGCGAGTACGGCTGGTCGGATACAAACACCGTGGCCGTTTCCTTCGATACACGCTGGGAGGTGCTCTATGAGCACATGCTCAATGAATTCCTGGCAGGCGAAGAGAACCCCACCACGATCCTCTACCTCGGTATGGACGACTCGATGGAATTGGCTGACGGTACGGTAGCCTACACAGTCGATATCATGAACGATGGTAAGGTGGGCGTGGAAGCCATCAGCCCGGCCGCGCTGCCTTCCATCCCACAGGAGATCGTCGATCTCGTTGAACAACGCCGGGACGAGATGATCGCCGGTTCGTGGGATCCGTTCACCGCACATGCTTTCATCAGCAATGGGACGGGGCTTGAGCTGGAAGGGACTTCCATCCCAGCTGCGGGAACAGAAGTAAAACCAGCAGGTGAAGCACCAACCGCCGAATGGCTGCTCTCCTTGTTCAACTTCGACCTGCAGGGTGTGACGATCCTGGAGTGAAGATTAACTGGTAGGCATCAAAACCAACTTTAATGCACAACTACCTGATGTAAGATAATTGCACAGAGGCTCCCAAAATTGTGGCATAGCCCACAATGGCGGGAGTCTCATTGTTTGTAAGAATAATCAACTAGGTATTTCAATTTATGCTCTGGGCGGTGTCATTTCCCCTTCGCAGGCTCAGGACTAAAGACTGCGTTCAGCACAGGCCTCGCCGCCGAGGATGTCGGCTTGAGCCATAAAAACGGATTTTTGCTGGATCTGGTACCAAAAACAAGCCTCTCCCTTCCCCTTGGAACGGAGAAGGGAGACTGCTGATTGCCAGGCAGGAGATTTCTGGCCAAAACTATCGAAGGCGAGTATACGAGCTCTGATAAAATTACTCATCATAATTTAAAAATCCGAATTGTAGGAGTTCTTATCAAGTGAGCCAGGTGAAAGTCGAACGTGGTGATACAGTCTTAGAAGCGAGAGGAATCACGAAGAGATTCCCCGGTGTTGTTGCCAATGACCATATTGACTTCGAAATAAAAGCCGGCGAGATTCACGCCATCCTCGGCGAGAATGGTGCTGGAAAAACGACCTTGATGAAAATCCTCTTCGGAGAATACCAACCCGACGAAGGGGAAATTTATATTGCCGGGAAACCAGTTAATTTCCGCTCGTGTCTGGATGCCATCGATCGGGGCATCGGCATGGTCCACCAGCACCGCAAACTGGTTCCGGCTCACTCGGTGATCGAGAACATCATCCTTGGGCATCCCCGCGCGGGGAAGATTTTGAACATCAAAAGGGCTGAGAACGAAATAAACGAACTCTGCCAAAAATATGGCTTCAATATAGACCTCAAGGCGAAGGTCTGGCAGCTCTCTGAAGGGGAAAAACAGATCGTAGAAATTCTGAAAGCACTTTATCGGGGTGCTGAGATCCTGATCCTGGATGAACCGACTTCTGCTCTGGCGCCAACCGAGACGGAGAAGCTGCTCGAATCGATCGAGGCCATGGCGAAGGATGACTTATCGATCGTTCCCTTCATCACCCATAAACTGGCCATCGTGCTGGCAATCAGCGACAGGGTGACAGTGTTGAGGCGCGGTAAAGTCGTCTCAACGGTGGATACCACGGAGGCTACTGAACGCAGCCTGGCGATGGAAATGGTCGGCCGGGAGGTCATTTTCAGGCTCAAGAGGACCGAGGTGGAGAAAGGGGAAACCATTTTAGAGGTAGAGAACCTCTCAGCGCTCAGCGACAAAGATATCCTGGCATTAAATGGGGTCTCATTCTCGATAAGCGAAGGGGAGATCTTCGGCATTGCGGGAATAGCCGGCAATGGCCAAAACGAACTGGTTGAGGTTCTCGCTGGACTGCGAGATCTTGAAAGGGGCAAGATACGCCTGGATGGGCAGGATATCACCCAAAAGACAGCCTTAGAACGATGGAAACTAGGCATCGGATACATCCCATCGGATCGCATTCATGTTGGTTCGATCGCCGATTTCTCCCTGGTTGAAAATACCACCATGAATTATTACTTCGACGACGATTATCAGCTGCAAGGATCCCTGGATTACGAGAAAATTCGAGCACTGACTGAAGAAATCATCGCTGAGTATGATGTACAGACTCCTGGTCCGGAAACAACCGCAAAAAGTCTATCCGGCGGTAACTTGCAGAAACTGATCCTGGCGCGGGTGCTCTCGAGAAAGCCGCGCCTGGTGATCGCACATTTACCAACCCAGGGATTGGATATTGGCGCGACGGAGTTCGTGCGCAACAAGCTCATGGAAGCCAAAAAAGATAAAACTGGCATATTGCTCATCTCTGAGGATTTGGATGAAGTGCTGTCCTTGAGCGACCGGGTGGCGCCGATTTACGAAGGGAAGTTCATGGACATCATCCCTGGTGAGCAGGTCAAGAGGGAAAGCGTGGGTGCGATGTGTGCTGGCATCTATCTGGACGAGGATGAACCATGAGGGTGGGCAGCTACGAATTCAAACTCGCAAAGAGAGAATCGTTAACCGGGTGGCGGGCAGCCAGCATTTCCATCCTGGCGATTTTCGTAGCGCTGATATTGTTCAGCTTTATCTTCATCTTCGCTGGAATCAATCCTTTGACCGCCTACAGTGAGATCTTCGACTACGCGTTTCGCAACCAATTCGGGCTGCCCCTGACTCTCAACCGCTTCATCTTCCTGCTGCTGTGTACTTGTGCCTTCATCGTCCCCTATCGGGCCGGGTTGTGGAACATCGGCATGACGGGACAGTTTTATGTAGGCTCACTGGCTGCTTATGGAGTCTTGTTTGTTTTTGGAATTGGCGGAGCCTCCGAAACAAATTACTCAGCCTGGCTGCTGCTCCCACTGATGCTGATCGCGGCTGCGCTGGGCGGCGCTTTCCCAGGATCGATCGCTGGTTTCCTGAAAGGTCGCTTCAATATCAACGAGATCGTGGTGACCATGATGCTGAACTTCATCACTTTCTGGCTGGTGTCATTCTTTATCAAAGAGGGCGGCTTGTTTATGAACCCCGGCGGGAGAGGCGAGAGCTTCGAGCTGCCCAACTCGCTGCGAGCGCCTGTATTCATGGATGTGCCCTTCACGATCATTATCGCCATCGGGGCCGCCGTGCTGCTCTACTACATGTTCGCCAGAACCAAGTTCGGGTATCAAATTCGAGCTTTTGGGAAGAATCCGGACGCGGCCAGCTACGCCGGGATCAGCAAATTCAAAATTCCATTCCTGGTTTTTGTCATCGGAGGCGCACTGGCTGGTATAGCCGGGTACCACTACTTTGCCGCCGTCCCGGGTGTTTATAAAATTGCCAGAAACTATGGGACTTTTGGTGACCTGGCATTCTTTGGGATTATCTGTGGATTGATCTCCCAGGGAAATCCACTGGCGGCGATCCCAATCGCATTTTTATTTGGTGGATTATCGATTGGCGGCCGGAATGTCCAGGGAAAACTCGGTATGAGCTTCGGGGTAGATTTCGCCCTGCTGGGCGTCTTGATGATCACCCTGGTTGCCTTCCAATTTTTCTACAGGTACAAGATCGTGTGGACAAAAGTAACCAAGGAGAGCTTGGATGTGGGAATTTCTAATTAGAAGCCTGGACGCCTCGACCATTTTCACCATCGCTGCTTTAGGAGAGCTGATTGGACAGCGGTCGGGAATTCTTAATGTTGGCATTGAGGGGGTCATGCTCTTTGGCGCCACTCTGGGCTTCATCACCGCCCAAACCACCGGCAGCTACCTGCTGGGATTCCTGGTCGGAATCGCAATTGGTGGATTTCTGGGGCTTCTGCACGGGTTCTTCTCAATTACGTTGGGTGGAGACCAGGTGGTAAGCGGGATGGGGATCTGGATCCTGGGATTCGGCCTTACAACCTACATCGGCAGTGCCTATACAGGGCTTTTGGGTCTGGAGCGAATCCCCAGTGTGCTTGGACTTTCCCCGTTCTTCTTCGTCGGGATAGCGCTGGTTGTGATCACCTGGTTTGTCCTCTCCAAGACCAGCCTGGGATTACGGATCAGGTCTGTGGGTGAAAACCCAGCTGTGGCGGAAGTATCCGGGATCAATGTAACCAGAACGCGCTACCTGTGCGTGGTAGTCGGTGGGATGCTGATGGGATTTGCTGGGGCGATCTATTCGTTGGATTACAACCCGGTCTGGAGTTACAATTTTCTGATGGGTTGGGGTTTTATCGCACTAGCCTTGGTTTTTTTCTCAATGTGGAATCCATTCATCTTGCTGGGCGGCTCGCTCCTCTTTGGCACACTGTGGCAGCTCTCGTTTAACCCGGAGATGGTTCTCCCCGGAGTCCTTTCCAGGTATATTTGGAGGACGGTACCTTTCGTGATCACAGTTGGTGTGCTGTTGTTAATGGCGACCAAGTGGTTCAGAACCAGGTGGGGAGCGGCTAAACCGGAGGCCCTGGGACAACCTTACGTTAAGGAAGGATAGGTTTTTCACTGGTAAGCAAAGATAAATTATTAGCTGAGAGTTACCTTCACGATTCTTATATTCGCCTTCAATCCCACAACCCCCCGTTCACTACACTCTCGAGACAAGCCCCGGTCAGTTCCTTCCCGGGACATGCCTTTTGCATAAATGGTATAGGGGGATTTTTTTGAACGCAGGATTCCAAATCCCCGCCAAGGCGGGACTAAAGCCTGCTTGAGCTTTAATATTAGATAGGCTCTAAAGAATTTGGTTATCGTAAAGATCGATCCCAGAAATGTGGGGAAAAAAGAGCGTCACCGAATACTTTTCAAGAAATCTCTCAAGTCAGCACATCTCTCTCTAATGAAATCCTCAGGGGAGGGATCTATACGGGCAACGTAATTGATGAAATTGACACGCCGGGCTGCCATCAGGGTCTCGAGCTGGCCTTGCCTCTTGACCGGCCAGGGGCGCAGGCTTGTATACCCCTCTTTGAAGGCCCCCCGCAGCTGGGGATAATCATCCCTGTCCCGTCCATAGTACAAAGTGATGGCCACATCCTGCACCGGGTAACCGAGCATAACATCCTCAAAATCAAATATGTAGAGCTGGCCGCGATAAACATGCACATTCCAGTAATGTAAATCCCCGTGGATGATAATCTGCCCCGCTCGATCGGCATACAGCCGGGCAAATTCTTGGTCTGCGATAGAGATCACTTGATCAATTATTGAGACGCAATCGGGAGGAAAGAGGTGCTGGTAAGCTGCGGTATTGTACACCACTGGTTCATCGGGGTAATAAAATGCCCGGTCCCATTTCTTTGGCTGAATTGACGGCGGGAGTGGGCGCAATGATTCGGCATGATCATGCAGCCTGGCCATCACCACACCGAGCTGGAAGTAATTATCAGGATTCAGGTAATTCTCAAGGACGCGACCCGGAATCCAGCGGAAGAGCACGCAGCGTTTATCGCCAGGCACACCGGGTACATTGACAATGCTGATAAACTCGCCATCCTTGCGAGCGACTGGTTCTGAGACTCTCAAGTTCGTGTCCCTCATCAATGCATGCAGCCAGAAGATCTCGGTCTGGTTTTCGGTAAGCGTGGTCTCTTCATCAGAATAGATGCGCAGTACGAAATTCTCGCCCTCAAGCGACTGTACCTTGAACATGGTATTGGTCTCAATGGTCAGGAATTTAATCCACTTCACATCGAGAGCATAGTTCTCAAGCGCTTTGACCGCCAAAAGATGCAGGCGTCGCAGTTTGCCAAGACGGGTGAGTTCACTGTATGGTTTCATGATTTGCGTTTCCAATATATCTCAAGGATTGTACCGCCCATCGGCGACTGCGGCAAGCGGGGAAGCGCGCGAATGATGTATTTGTGCGAGGAAGAAATTGGCTCTTGACAAAGATAACGAATATCGTTATAATATTATTGAATAACATTAAATTATATATGTTAATCAATAAATCTAAGGAGAAATTGGTATGTCTTCAACACTAAATTCCAGGTTACCCAGAATTGTGAAAGTTTTGCTTGATATCATCTTCTGGCTGCTGATCTTCGTGATCGCCTTTCTGATCCTGTGGATCGCCTTCTCACCCTTTCTGCTCAATGTGAGCGGTATTGCGATCACATCTTCTGTCCCGGTGGCGGTTGGATCGGGTGATGAGCCTCGCTTCGAGGTGCAGATTGCAGGAGCAGAAACCAAGGGCATCCGCAATGCATTTGTAGATGAGGCACAGGGTACGCTGCGGCTGGAAACCACTGATTGGTACTTGATCTTCGTCAGCAACCTCAGCAAACTGCTGATCGCCCTGGGGCTAGTCTATGTAGTCTACCTGCTGCGATCTGTTTTCCAAGACCTGCTCCAGGGAGAGGTCTTTACCCAGGAGAATGCGGAAAAGGTCCGGCGGATTGGATACGCGGTTCTGGTGGTAGGTTTCCTGCAAGCTGCCGTGGAGTATTTCGCCGCCAGAGAGGTGTTGAGGCAGCTGACAATAACCAGTCCCGCACTCAGCCTGCCGTCTCCGTTTGAAGCCGAAATTATCCTGGCCAGCTTGTTGATCCTGGTACTGGCCCAGGTGTGGAGCTACGGTCTCGAGCTCGAGCGCGAAAAAGCACTGACAATTTGAGGCAACTATGGCTATCAGAGTAAACCTGGACTTAATGCTGGTAAAAAGAGGTATGAAGCTCTCCGAGCTGGCCGAATCGATCGATATCGCTTTACCGAACCTATCGATCCTGAAGACGAATAAAGCCAGGGCAATCCGCTTTACTACGCTGGACAGCATTTGTCGAGAGCTTGATTGCCAACCAGGGGATTTGCTTGAGTATGTTCCGGATGACGACTGATTGGATGATCCTTTGGCCAATAATTCCGCAACTACAAATCGTAAGAGGGAGAAGACCGCATGACCCTCAAATAAAGCGATCCTCCACCAACTTAAATAGCGGATAGAGGAAATCAGGAAACCATCACACAAAAATCTTCAAAGATCGAACAGGCATGCTCAACCAAGTTGGTTTTGACTCTCGCCTATCCCCTTAACAGAAACCATCGAAGCCAACAGCAAAAATGAGATGCAGCCCGACCGCAGTCCAATCAAAAAAAACCATATCAAACGAAGCTGGTCCCTATCCCCCATAAAGACCATTCCAAATCCCGGGTAAAATGTTGGCGCTGATGCCTCCAATAAATAAGGGTCTGGACTATACAGATTTTCCAGACCCTCTTGTTCATATCAAGAAATGAGATTTGCGGAAGTAGCCGTTGAAGACTAATTTAGAAAGACGGGCTAAGTCCGCCAACTTCGGGAGATCTATTTAAGGCTGCACTTTATGCCAAGGCAGGGTTCATCGCTCAGGCTCATAACCATCAGGCCATTGTTCATATCCGAAGCGATGATCGTATCACTGTCCGGGAAGGCGTAGATGCCCCATTGCCCGAGGAACGCCGTTCCAAAATTTTCCTCCTGCTTGATATTCAGGATATTCTCCTGCAGGCGGGGCTCAGTGTCCATATGCGCGAACGCCGACAAGCTTACGTTGCCTTCTGAATCCCGGTTGATCTCGAGCACCCTGGTCCCTGAAGTGTAAGAGGCTATGATGAGTTTATTATCTTCCACGACGAAGTTGTGGTCCAGACCAACGGTGCCATCTTCGTACCGTTCGACGAAAACTGGGTTGTCCAGGTCGCTGACATCGACGATATAAGTTCCCGTCTGGGGCTTATTGGTCGTCTCAACTGGAGGCTGAGCGAAGAACGGGGTGAATGCCCAGCCAGCCAGAACCAGCTCATCTATCTCATCACCAATGAAGAGGAAATCCTGTTCGTCTGTGGTCCAGCCATTGTGGGAAAACACCAGTCCGGGGAGTCGGAAACTAGCCAATTGGTTGATGTTGCCTTTGTCAGTGACGTCCCAGATCTGCGTGAATCCGCCAATGGCAGCGCCGGTCCGGTCGCGGCCGTCAAAAACAAAGGCGATTTCACGCCCCTGGTAATCCTGGTCAGGCCCAGTGTAGTTAACAACGTAGAAATCGTGCTCACCAGCATTTTGAAGGCAGGCAACAACGCCAGGATTCGTCGGGTCAGTGTTGAGATCGAGGATCAAGGTATTGAAACGTGGCGGGGTGGTATTCCCGCAGGCATTGTTTGACGCAAGACGCACACCTGCAAGATAGGCAAAGCCGCTGACCTCGTTGATACGAACATTATGCGAACCAAGATAGCCACCACCATTGAAATAGGTAACTGGAGCGGGGAGTGGTGAATCCGGCGAAGGCGCTGGACCCAATGCATCCAACCCCGACATATCCAGAATAACGACGCTAGAGCCTACGATCTCCGTCACGAAATAGGCATAATTTCCAAAGGTAGCCGGATCACCCCAGATATTGCCAAAATTGGCCGGGGATTGGCTTTGGATTTTGCCCAGATAAACAGGGTTGGCGGGATCGGTCACTCGTACAACGGCGATGCCGCCCGAGTTCGTGGCGAGCGCATATTCCTCGCCAGCAGGTGACGTCCAACCCCAGAGGTCGTTCATCATGCCCTTAGCCCAAACGCCCGGGAGGGGCAGCGCGCCCAGATCGTCCGGCGAGAGCTGGCTGTGCAATTCCATGTTCGCTGTATCCGGAAATGGGCCTTTGAAGACAGGCATGCTGGCAATACCGTCGTCCGCCATGATGAGAGCGAGGGGATTTGCCAGGGGGTCGATCTCAGGGCTGTCTTCATCCTCGTGTGCAAAAGCTGTGCCCGCCAGCAATAGGGTCAGCATGAGGATAATGATCACAGGAATTCTTATATATTTCATCGTTTATTTCTCCTAAGCATATTTTGTTAAAAAGAAAAACCGTTAATGAGTGTAATTGCTTGCTTTATATAGATCCGAGCCCATGCAAACTATCCTGCTGGCAAGATCAAGCAACCATGCAACTACTTTTTTAGGCCAATAAGTATTTTGTTTTGTGTACCTCCTCTCCCTTTCCCATTGACCTAGTAATCTCTAAAGAAAGGCTAAATCCCACCCAGTCTATGAGGCGCTGTTGTAAGAATTTTCCCATTACAATCTTGACCACATTTAGGATAACCCACCATATAGATATTATATATGAAATTTATCCAATATTCAACAAAAATTTTTTGATATGTTAGTTTATAGGAGCTCGACGATAAACGTGAAAATTACCAAAGTTATCATATGACCCACCTAAATCATATGTGTGCCTGTTCCAAAAGAAAAATAGTGCTAAATTGGTCCCGGCAACTTAATCTGGATGAAATATTCAATGGCCTCTCTCTTTTAATCCGCCACTTTCATAAAGAAATCCGTGCGCATGACTGCAATAAAGCCTAGGGCCTCATACAATTTCAGCAAAACCGTGGGAGTCGGGGTATCCACGTCCAGAGCAGCGTGTTCCATACCGGCAGCGATAAATTCCTTCATTGTACGTACCAATAAAGCTGAAGCCACTCCATGTCCGCCCCACACAGGGATGCCCCAACTGCCTCGATGGAACTTTCTTGAACGCCAGATAGAGCTCATTAGTTCAATTTCGGCTAGCAGCTTTTGGTAACGGTTGATAAGAATCAATAGGAGGCGGTGCTAAGACCGCCTCCTGGTCCAGAAAAATTGATTAAACTTCTACCTAATCTCCTGAACCGGAACCAAATTCCTTAAAGATGCGCAGCCCACCGTTGCGGTCAGAGCCGTAGATCCAGGGAGAATTAGTCTCCTTATAGATGCCCCAATATACCTCGCCAGGCTCAGTGTAGCGACCAATCTCAACCGGGTTGTAGGGGTCGCTGACATCCAACACCAGCATACCATCGGTGTACCATGAGATGTATGCCTTAACCTGATTGCCTCGCGTCTCGACGAGCACATTATGGCTGGAGTAAGTGCCAGCCCGATCGCAGCTCGAATCAGAGGGATTGGCGCTGCAAACCGTGTCGAAGGTCGAAGCCAGCACTGGATTTGCTGGATCGGAGTAATCCCAAATCCTTAGACCGCTCCAAGCACTGTTCTGCTGGTTGTTGGCGATCACGACAGCCCCTGCACCAGCTGCAGCAACGCTAGCTTCCTTATCGGAGAAGAAGCATGTCCCACGCCGGACGATAGCAATATCGCCTGGGGTGAGAGGATTTTCCAGAGGATCACCAGGGCAAGCCCGGCCAACCCATACCAAGTTGCCAGATACTGATCCGCCACCAAGTGGAACGTTATTCCCAACCATCTCAGCCACAGCAAACGTTTGCCCGGATATTGATCCCGAGGTTACAGTCAGGCTGGTGTCGGTCAGGGTGCCAAAGTTGCCAGTTTGATTAGCCTCAAACACATCGCCAGTTGACGTACTGGCACCTACACCTGGGATCGTGTTTAGGTATTCGAGAGAAAGGTTGGTTGGTGGAACTTCTGACTCAAACACCGAGAAGTCCTCTTCACCCTCTACGACGATGGTGCCATCCTCACTGGGCCACACAGAGTGGCTGTTGACCTCACCATCGAGCGAGCCGTTGACCGGATCAAGAGCAGTCGATATGTACTCGGGATTAGCAGGATCGCTGATGTCCAATAGGATCAGCCCAGCATCCCAGTGGGCCAGGTAAGCCTTGGAGCCGTCTGCGGTGATGGTGAAATCGTGCAGAAGCCTGTTTTGGGATTCGCCGAAGCCATCGAATGGCGGGAAGCCAAGGAGCCATAAAATTGAATTCAGCGTTCGGGCTCCAGTCGGATCGTCGGCTAAGGTTAGATC
The DNA here is from genome assembly GCA_041558875.1 of Anaerolineales bacterium. Classification (GTDB taxonomy): domain Bacteria; phylum Chloroflexota; class Anaerolineae; order Anaerolineales; family UBA4823; genus PFL25. The sequence goes on along the minus strand of JBFFEL010000015.1, from coordinate 4,511 downwards.
ACCAACGCCAGGATCGAACACTTCTTCTGCACCCCATCCGGAGACAAGAGATGGGCTGGTTGGATCAGTTATATCGAAGATCTGGAAGCCGTCAAAAACACCTCCTGACTGGGCAGCCGCGTAATCTTTATCGCCTTGGGAAAAGAGCCACAGGTTGTGAACGCCGTTGTCTTCAAGTGAGCCAGGCGCGAAGAAAAATGGCGTGATTTCCGCTATCTCATCAACCTGCACGTGTGCCAGGAATTTAGGATTGGTTGGATCATCAACATCCCAAATCTCAAATCCGCCGGGACCACCGGAGGCGCAGGCTTCATTGGAGTGCACGAGGATGTCGCCGGAATTCATCGCCGCCACCTTGACATCGTTGGAGCGGCTGCCAGTTGGTGATGGGATGACCCCAACAAATGAGGCTTTGTTTTTGTTGTGCACGTCCCAAATCCACACGCCAGCCTCAGGATCACCGCCACACGGATTATTGAAGGTGCCAGTATAGGCATAACCATTGTGCGCCCAAACGTCGGTGGTTGCGCTAGCGAAATTCCGCTCACCAGCACTAGATGAACCCAGGTTCTTGGTGACCGAGGCATAAGGGCCACTGCTGATGACGTTAGCCATCGCAGCATCATGAGCTGACAACGCCGCACTGGGATCGTATCGCGCGCCGTAATCAAGCACTGAAAACTCGTGTTCAGAGCCATCATCGTGCTCATCAGGATCATAAGCGAGAACCGTTGATACACTCAGCAAGAGGGTCAGCATGAGGATAATGATCACAGGGATTCTGATATATTTCATCTTTTATTTCTCCTAGGCGTATTACGTTAAGAAAGGAAAACCAATAAGGGAGCGTAACTTCTTGCTTTGTAATGGTTCGGCACGATGACGGTCTTTGCAAACTATTCCGCAGCAAGATCAAACAATCACGCAAATACGATTTTTACTAAACCAATAAGTATTCTGTTCTGAGCAACTCCTTTCCCTTTCTCATGAATTGGTCAGCTCTAAAGAAAAGGTTAAATCCCAACTCTTCTACGAGGCACTATTGTCAAGGCTTTTCCCATTACAATCTTGGCCATGCTTAAAATAACCCGCAATAAAGATATTATATATGATAATTATCCGATTAAATATTAAAAAAAATCTGCCATGCCAGTCAAAAGTATTGTGCATTGTTAATCAGCACTCGATCAATGGATTGTAACTACCAACTCAGTCCATCGGGTGGGAAGACAAGATACTGTCCCACAGGAAGAAGTTTTTCCTTTGTCTGTAGCCCTATATATCGTCATATCTTGTAGGAATAATTGGCTGGGAAAGGACCTATCCTTCAGGCACCCAGAGAACGAAAGTCAGTTGGTGGTCATTATACTGGCCGGTTAACTCCCAACACCCCGGCGAGGCCAATTCAACACCGATCAGCATGGCCCAGACGAAGCTCTCATGATAGGCATTGGTTGCCCCCAAGACATTTAACGAAGATGCCTCCCCATCAAGACGCCTGGCAGTAACGGTCAAATCTGGCGTCTCATCCTCAGAAACATCGAATTCCTCGCTCCACCAGAAGAACTTCTCGCCCAGCGCGAGTTGAGGCCAGCTGCCATCAGATGGCAGGGCAGTCCAAAGCCCGCGGTCGCCAAACCAGAAATCGTCCGCTCCAGGAGGTTGTGCAGGCCAGGGCTTGGGAGGAACGAAGGCAGTCTTAGGAGGTAATGTTACCGGACAATTCGGGTGCTTTGAATTTACAATCTTTGTCTCGAGAGAGGGCTGTGCAGCTACTATACCACCATCAAAGCCACCGAGAGAACTGCACGCAGCAAGCAGAACTACGCCTGCGAAAAACGATCGGAGCAATTTGAAATTCATCTTATTTTCTCCACAATCCATGCTCATACATAAATATATACACCAGATAATAGAAAATGGTTCCCCTTTGGAGGTGGAGAGGTAAGTTAAATTTCGATTGGGGTTTGCTGCTGCCAGCATTTCAGCAGGGGTAATATAGGACGCAGATGAACGCGGAAGAAAACTAATTACCCTTCTACTTCAATTCAGAATTATATCTTGTCCCTGCGTGCATCAGCGGTTATTTGGGTCTTACTTTTTATCGATCACATCGATGAAGATGAAGCCATCCCGGTGAACGATATCTCCCAAGGTGATCTGCATCGGTTTCCGGAACATCGGACCAGCGAAGACAAAACTATGGAACTCCCCATTTTCGCCGCAGGGGTCAACTCCACCTGGTAAATCATGAAGAAACGCTCCATTGTATTCTCGACCGATAAACTCTTCTGGAAGCTGTTTCGGGTCGACGCAGGTGATCACCGCCCTCAAACCACCGGCAACCATTTCTTGCGCTAACTGGTCCGTGGGCTGGCCCCAAATTGGAAAGACCGGCGAGATGCCAGTGTTCGATAACTTTTCCTCACGGTAACTACGGACATCTTCCAGATACAAATCACCGAAGGCAAATTGTTCGATGTTATCCCGCTTAGCGCCTTCTACAAAACGGGTCATAATAGCTTCATACTGCTCATTGCTGCATGGATAAGGGAGTTCGATGATCTGCAGGGGGAGACCGAGATACTCCGCTTGCTGCTGCAAGAGATCAAGCCTGACAGCATGCATGGCAACCCGGTTAAACTCGCTGTTAACCGTGCAGAATAAACCCCGGAGATCAACCTCCGGATCACTTTGCAGCTGGTATAAAGCCCAGGCGCAATCTTTTCCGCTGCTCCAGGATAACAAAGTTCTCCGCTTCAAAATACTCTCCTAACCAGAGGTTTTATCTCGCGTTGATGCCAATAATTGGTTTCCATCAGTACAAAGAAATTGTGAATGCCAATAATAGCCTTTTCCCAATGGACAAAACCATCTACTGCCCAGGAAGTATATTTCAAACGAGAAATTGGTCAATCCTGGGAATAATTACTGCCCAGCCACGCTTCAACTGAGCAAAGACATTATTTCTCCCAGTTTTTGGGTCAGCTGGCGTCCCTGGTACAAACGTTCCGGCTCTGCCCAGCTGCTACCGCCAAGCTGGTGGACCCAGTCCAGCGGCTGCGGCAGGCGATCAACCCACTCAGCATGTCCATCAAAGAACAGGTAGACATCCCAGGCAACCTCCCCTGGTTTTGCACCTAACCCGGCAGCAACCTCCAAGCCGCTTAGTTTCTCTGGATCATAGAATTGGGTCACCCGAGGATCATCCCGGAACAATCGAGAAGCTTTTTGCGCTGCTTCCAGTGAATCGACACCATACATCTTCAGCCAGACGATGAAGCTGGAGATCTCCGCCTTGGTGTAATCCTCAAGAATTATGTTTTGCACCGCACGGGCGCCGACCTCGATTCAATTGGGTCAGGTTGGGGAGAGGAGGGTGAGGATTTTTATCCTACCAGGCGAATCATTGAAAGCCTGGCGAAGCGACTGAAGCGAATTTATTAGTTCAATCATAGATGGGCTCTGGAAATTCCTGAATGAATTCAAAAATAATATAGCATCAAGTTAAGTTTCACAAGCAATAAGCAGCTTATAGATTCGATATTCAACCCTAAAATTAGGGGTATTGGCATGATTGGTCAGCACCTACAATGGATTTATTAAATCAGCAAACTCGCGGAGTACTTCGCGACTTCCTTGGCATAAAACCTAAGCAATTTGAGTCCTGTCATTAAATCAATATCAATTAATCCCGATGGAGAATAACTTTAAGGACCTTAGGTACCCGAAGACCAGATTCAACCGTCCTGGCTTCGGTTAACGGTTCCCATATCTTTCAGCCGAATGCTGATGGAGGAGCTGGCCCTGAATGGTCGTGCAAAGCTGGACATCCGATAATGGTCGCCCCATCGGTCAGGTTGCAGGGATCACATTGGATTGCAAATGATCTTTATTTCCCAGCAGCCATGAAAGGATCAATCCAGTTGAAACGGCATAGAAAAGAATCGCAATAATGGAAGAAATGACAGGGGATTTATCGAACAATTCGGTGACTAACACAAGCCAAAATCCCAATGCAAGACCAAGTGAACTGCCCAACAACCAGATTGATGAATTTGGGAGGTGATGTCGCAATAACAACCACTGGGGTAAGGCGATAACCAGACCAAGTTGGAAAAAGATCATCGCGAATGCGATCGGAGACTCATCATCAGCAGCGATTGGCAATAATAGTTCGGGGTACTCCCGAATAATGAATATAACCAGAAGAAAACCGACCGGAACGGTGAGAATCCACAATATTGAAACAGAGAACAGTTGTCGCAGGGCTATCCATTGAGCGATCGCGATGGGGACCGAGATGATCAGCGTTGAGACGAACATCCCCGGGATTGACATCAAGGATGGAAATAAAACCGGCACAATACCCAGGACGCCAAATCCCAGCATGTTTGCAATGACCCAAATTAAGAACGGTTTTCTATATTGGCTAAAACGATGAGACATGACCCACCTCCAATTAATGTCGCCATCAAGTTAAACATAGAATTGTATTCAGAATCCCTTAC
>JBFFEL010000014.1:0-45697 GCA_041558875.1 Anaerolineales bacterium | reverse complement strand
TTCTCCCAATCTCCCGAGCTCCTTCACTCAAAACGGCGTCGCACAGGGGACCACACAGCCTGTCTAATACGGATGTCAGCAGCAGAAATTCCTGGATATGACCAGGCTGGTTGTTAAATATTTCCTCTGTCAGGTAATCCATGATGAAGCGATGGCTGCCGCTGAAAGATTCAACAAATTCATGGACGTCTTCTCTGTCTTGCAGGGAGAGCGCCACCATCTGCAAACCAGCTGCCCAGCCTTCAACCCGCTTATCCAGGGCCTTGATATCACTTTCAGCTATCTGCCTGTTCAGCACAGCTTCCAGCAGTGTCTCCGTGTCCTCCAGACCAAAACGCAAATCCCCGGCACGAATCTCAGTTAATTCTCCCTGGGCTCTAAGCTTATGGAGCCCCAGGGGAGGATCCGCACGCGTGGCTAGCACCACGATTACATGAGAGGGCAAATGCTCGATCAAGAAGCTGACCGCGTTATGGACCCCTGGGGTATTGATCCGCTGGTAATCATCGAGTATCAGGTACAAATTATCATCCAGGGAGTCAATGTCATTGACCAGGGAAGTCAAGATGCTATCAACAGGTGCCGGGGGCGTCGAACCCATCCCAAATAACGCAGATTCTCCAATCTCCGGCTGGTGGGTTTGTACCGCGGCGATGACATAGCTGAGAAACCGTTCCAATTCATTATCGTTTTCATCCAGGTGCACCCAGGAAACTAGGCATTCACTCTTGCAGCGGTTGGCCCAATTTGTAAGCAGCGTAGTTTTCCCAAATCCCGCTGGTGCGGAAACCAGGATCAGTTTCCCCTGGGTGCCCGCTTCCAGCTTGCGCAGCAGGTGATCGCGCGGCACTAAGTAAGCGGGCTGCCGGGGGATGTGCAATTTGGTTGATATGATTGGAACGGTCATGCCTCTAATTATATTGATTTTTCCATTTCTAGCGAATTCCTCTGCTTCACCAGGCTTTAGTCCCGCCAGGGCGGGGATTTGCTTTCCAGCGCAACAATCCCTCCTTTTGCTCAAGCAGGATTTGTAATCCTGCGCAGCACTTCCTGATAAACTCACATATCATAAGCAATAAATGAAGAAGTATCACCCCTACAAAAGTTGGCAGATTCTTACATAAAATCGAAAAAACCAATATCCTAATCCCGGACAGTCGGGACGGGGCATAATCCCCAATCACTAATAACTCTCACATGGGAGGAAAATAGCCCATCTATAGATGAAGTTCGCCTGCAGGTTCCAATCCATTGACTCTTGCCACCTCGTTTGCTATAAATATCACAAGCAAATTCCACTTTTCGAAACGGGGGATCCTTATGCGCCATTTCATTATTGACACAGATACGGCTTCTGATGATGCCGTGGGGCTGATTATGGCAATGCGCTACCCCGGAGTCCAGATCGAAGCCATCACCGTTGTCGCTGGCAATGTACCCGTCGACCAGGCTGTTCAGAATGCGCTTTACACGGTTGAGCTTTGCCAGCAATCCATCCCGGTCTATCGCGGCATGTCTGCCCCGCTGGTCAGGCCTTTGTTTACCGCGGAGTTTGTCCACGGCCAGGATGGTATGGGCGATATTGGCCTGCCTCTCACCGATCGTCAACCAGCTGCTGGTAATGCCGTGGATATCCTGGTTGACAACATTCACCGCTTTGGGGGGGACATCATTCTGCTGACGCTCGGTCCACTGACCAATGTCGCATCCGCGCTGCAGAAAGACCCCCGAATTGCCGGCGAAGTGCGAGAATGCGTCGTTATGGGCGGAACAGGCCGGGGACATGGTAACATCACCCCGGTTGGTGAATACAATTTCTGGGCTGACCCAGATGCCGCCAAAATTGTTTTCGAGTCAGACATGCGGCTCAAGATGGTCGGCTGGGACATCTCGCGCACTTATGCTGTACTCAATCCCCAAGATACAGCCGATCTGCGCGGCTTCGGCACTCCGCTGGCTGCGTTCTGCGTGGATATCCAAGCCACCTTAACCCAATTTGCTATGAACCAATCCAAACTACAGGGCTTTGACCTGCCGGATGCCATTGCCACCGCCATTGCCCTCGAACCGGAGGTCGCCACCGAGACCAGGTCCTTGTTTGTGGCCATCGAAAACGAGAGCGAACTTTGCCGGGGGCAATCGGTTGTCGATCATTATGGTGTGCTGGGCGAAGAACCAAATACAGAAGTTGTGCTCAATGCCTCTCGTAAACGTTTTTGGGACATGCTGTGCGACGCGGTGCGCCCGCTATAAATCACCCTGATCACTCGCTTTCAGGAGATACTGCTATGGATTTCCAACAACTGCCCAAAGTTGAACTGCACCTCCATCTGGATTGTTCTCTCAGCTATGAGATCGTCTCTCAGATCGAGCCATCGATCACGCTTGAGGATTATCGTTCGAACTTCATTGCGCCTGAAAAGTGTGTGGACTTGCCGGATTACTTGAAACGCGCTCCCAGCAGCTATCCGCTCATGCAGACGGGAGAGCACCTGCGCCTGGTGACTCTGGATTTATTCGAACAGCTTCGCAAAGACAATGTATTGTATGCTGAGCTTCGCTTTGCCCCCTTGCTGCACACCGAAGGCGGGCTCTCCGCCCGTGAAGTTGTCACCATCGTAGAAGCGGCGACGGCCGAGGGAGTGCGTAATACTGGAGTCGAAGCGCGCCTCATTCTTTGTACCCTGCGTTTTTACTCAACAGAACAGAGCCTTGAAACCGTGCATTTGGTCGAGGATTTTTTGGGCGCCTACGTGGCCGCGTTCGATATTGCGGCGGATAAACCGGGGAATGTGATTGATGCCCATATTCCAGCATTTGATTATGCGCGCGAAAACGGCATTCCCTATACCGCGCACGTCGGAGAGTCACGCGGCATTGAAAATGTGTGGGATACAATCCATGCATTCGCTCCCTCCCGCCTCGGTCACGGTGTGTGCAGCATCCAGGACCCCGTGCTGCTCGACTACCTTAAAGAACACCACATCCACCTGGAAGCCTGCCCAACCAGCAATGTGCAAACAAACTGCTATGACATTTATGCCGATCATCCCATTGACAGGTTGTATCGGGAGGGAACTTCAATTGGCGTGAATACCGATGCGCGCACCATTTCCAATATTACCTTGACCGAAGAGTACGAAAAACTGAACTATGCCTTTGGGTGGGGGAAAGAGGAATTCTTGCAGTGCAACCTGAATGCCTTGAATGCCGCCTTCATTCCGGAGAACACCAAGGATGAGCTCATTCCCAAGCTGAAGGAAGGATACCTCTAAGATTGGGTTCGCCCCTGGCGAGCTGCCAACAAAGAATTCTCCAATATCTCCTAACGATGAGCTTTTTCATAATAAATACGATTATTCTAGTATAATTTATCCAAGTTAGTCCGTTCCACATAATGATTTATTCAGCAATAAATCCAGTTAATTGAGGGAGGTATTTATGGAATCTGAGCAGCGAAAAAGGAAGACCGAAACCATTCTGCGGTATGTCACCGGTTGGGCGCTGCTGGCAGCAGCCGCCGGGACGTTTTTTGATGCTTATGTCTGCGATGGCTGCGCCGAGGGCTCGATCGGTCTGATCCCCCTCTACATCGGATTCCCGATCGGCTCGGTCGGTCTCGTGCTGATCTTCAGAAAAACCGAAGGTTGGCTGTCGGCGGTGCTCGCCGCTCTAGGCCTGGCAGGGATCCTGATCTTCATGTTCTCCTACCCGAACAACCCAGAGGGCATGATCGGGGCGGTCCTGGTCGGTATTGCCCATCTGTTTCTTCCCCTCGTTGGGCGATTCGCTTCAGTATTTTGGGTGGCGACGGGCATCCTGGCCTTTCCGGCTTTCAACACGGCCTCCTGGGGACCGATCGATGGTTTCACCATGTTCGGCGTGGCTACCGCCGCATCAGGCGCTTTTGTCCTGTGGGGATTGCGACAGGCCAATCCTAACGCAGCTGTTGAGGAGCAGACTCAAACCCAGGGCAATATCTAACATCCCCAGCCTTCTTTACAGGAGGGGATCACCTCGGAAAGGAACAGTTCACCATATGCCAAAAACAAATCCACCAATTCCAATAATGGAATTCCGAGTCGCATTGACAACCGAGGCCTTTGAGCGGTTGGCGAGCTTTTATCTTGATGGACTTGGTTTCGAGCCCGCCCAGGTCTGGCCAGAGGACCAAGGTCAAGCGCTTGTGCTCGACATGGGAAAAGCCACCCTCGAGGTGTTTGACGAAAAGCAGGCTGACACGATCGACCAGATCGAGGCTGGCCGTCGCATCAGCGGCCAGATACGCTTCGCCCTCCAGGTGCCTGATTTGGATGCCGCCATGGAGCGCCTGGTCGCGCATGGCGCCACTCTGGTCCACCCTCCTGTCGTCACTCCGTGGGGAGATCGTAACGTGCGCTTCCAAGATCCGGATGGTATGCAAATCACGCTCTACCAGGCCGAAGATTAGTCTAAAAAATATCCGTAGGGAGACAGAGAATGAGATCCACAACACTACTTGAGAGAATAATGTCCAATGTCCACGGTATGCTGCATTACGTGGCGGATGACCTCACAGAAGAGGAGTGGCAGACCCGCATCGCGCCAGGTCAAAACATGCCGGGCTTCATAGTTTGGCACTCACCCCGTGTTCAAGATAATACTATTCAAACCTGGATCAGAGGCCTCCCTGAATTGGCGCACAGCGAGCGTTGGGCTCATTGGGAGCAGTTCAAGCATCTGGGTAGCGGTACGGGGATAACCTTAGCGGAAGCAGATCAGATCGCTGATTGGGCTCAAAAGGCTGATGCATTGACCTATGTTGATGAGGTACATCAAGAGACCTTGTCTTGGCTGCAGGATCTAAATGACGAAGACCTAGATCAGATTCCCCCTGCCCGGGAAAATTTGGCCCCTTATCCTGAATACCAAACACCAGGATTCCACGAAGAAACGGACGGGCTTTTGGATCAACCGATATGGAGTTTATTGATGAGGCCGTGCATTGGACATGTCTACCGGCATATCGGCGAACTGATGGCAGTTAAGGAAGTCATACGAGGTAACAAATAATCTACACTAGATCTCGGCAGAAAGGGGATTACATTGGACTTAATTCAAATTGAAACCAAAAGCGCAACCATCGTTGAGGAATACCAAGTCCGTTTCCAGATTCCTCCTGAAGATGTTGACCGCGTCCTCTCCTTCATTACCAGCGTCGCGCCGCTCAAGTACGGTAAATACGAGCAGGTTGCCTTTCGGTCCAACACTGGCACCTTACAGTTCAAGTCGCTGGAAGGATCAATCCAGGGCGAGACTGACTTGGAACAACTGCCAAGTGATGAAATATCATTCAACCTCCCGCGAGATGAACAAATGATCGCAGCGGTTATCGAAGCCATCTACGAGAGCCACCCTTACGAAGAGCCGGTCATCCTGATCCAGCGCGTGATGAGCACGCGCTCCCAAGTATGAATCTGCACAAGATAACCCCAACAAATGGTGGCATAATTAGGAAGAACAATCCGACCTTCAGCCTGTTCAAATAATTACCGGTATCAATACCATTTAACCAGCTTGGATTCACGAACAGGAGAGATGCAATGATTCGATTGATGGCTGAGTTCCGCATCAAAGAGGGGACGTTGGGGGTTGTGCAACCTGCGATAAAGCAATTCGTCGCCGCGGTTCACGAAGCCGAACCCGAAACCGAATACATCTCCTACCGGGTGGGCGCTTCCGACCGCTTCATCCACATCATGACCTTTATAGACGAAGAAGCCCGGCAGCGCCACCAGCAGGCTGATTACACCACCAAGTTTGTTGAGGTCCTGTATCCGAATTGCTCACAACTGCCTGAATTTACTCCTTTGGATATTGTTGAATGAATCTCCTTCCCTTCATTCCATTTTTTGAGCATGTCTAATATCAAACAAACGCTGGCACTGTTGGTCCGTTTCGGGTTGTCATTCATCGCCATGTTTATTGCCTACATCCTGAGTTTACAGGTCGTTGGGCAGACCGACATGACATTAACACCTGAACAGGCGCGCCAGGCTGGTGTAGCTTTAATATTCGTCTCTTTAATTTTTTCATTGGTGCTGTCATTCATTATTTTGCGCTCGCCCTGGTACGGGTTGAAACTTATTGGAGCTGTATTTCTGGTTCAATTCGGGGTGGAAACATTCATGGCGCAGATTGAAACGCTGTATTTCAACCGTGCGGTACAAATGAGTGCTGCTCAGTTATTTGCCATCGTCGCCGCAGGCGCACTGCGTGCACTGATCTTTGCACCACTAGCCGTACTTATTTTTAGCAAGCTGAAGAAGCCAGATCAACCGGAAGAGGAACCGGTTGCCGCTTTTTCATCCGATTTTGGAAAGCGATTCCTGGCTGTCACTTTAATTTATGTGCTCATATACTTTCTTTTTGGCTATTTCGTCGCCTGGCAGTGGGAAGAGACGCGGCTGTATTACTCGGGATCAACTGCCATCAAACCATTTCTGGTGCATTTTCGGGATTTATTCTTCTCGGAGGACCCACTTATTCTGCCCTTCCAGATACTGCGTGGCGCACTTTGGACTTTGCTGGCCATAGTAATCATACGCATGATGAAGGCAAAACGCTGGGAAAAATCGTTAACTGTTGCCTTCACCTTCGCAGTGCTGTTTTCCTTGCCGCTCGGATTATTCCCTAATCCAATTATGCCTCCACCTGTGGCACGTTCCCACTTCATTGAAATTTCTACTTCCATGTTGCTGTTTGGTGGCATTGCGGGTTGGATCCTGGCTGGGAATGAAAGATCATACTGAGCAGGTTTTGGAACAGCGGCTTTCCTGGGCTGAGGGTTTTATCAACAGTAGCGTTATCGAAATCCAGCCCACATACCATTGAAGCGATAAGCAATAATTTGCGAAAACCCGAAAAACTTCTTCTTCTAATCTCAATAGCTGGTAAGCGCTTTTCGTCTGAAAATTTTGCAAAAAAACAGGACAGAAAATTCCTAATAACCAATACCCAATTACTTAACAAGCCTCGCTAATTATATATTTATGGCTCTAAATCCGGCCAAACCGCATACTCATTGCCGCTTGCATCCGTGAAGTGCAAGCGGCAACCACCAGGAAAAGAGAATTAAGGCGGCAGGTTTGATTGGCCTACTCCAACCATTCTATTCCATACTTTCGAGATATTATTTTATGCATTGCATCGTCCAGGGTGCCATTTTCCTTTGCAGCGCTCAGATCATCAAAGAACCTTTCCATGCCTCCAGGGATTGCCATTGCTAAATACCTTGAGCGAGTCTTCAAGGGATTGTAGAGTGAATGGGGAATCTTTTTCGGCAGGTTTGCTACTCCTCCTGCACCAGTTTGCAATTTCTGGTTGTCGAGCCTGATCTCGACTGCACCCTCCAAAACATATACTATCTCGTCTTCATAGCTATGCACATGTAATCGATTTCCACTTTCGGGATCAAACTCAAATTCAAAAAGATAAAACGCACCATTAGTTTGATGATCAGTAAGCTTGTGCGTAACCCCCAGGAATTTCAATTCCTTTCCTGAGCCTGGTGGAACGATGATTGGTTGCGGGTAATCAGATTTCATAACTATTTCCTTGGTTGCGCCTAATAATTATCTGCCACCTGCCATCTGAATTTACATTATGCCTCATTATCCGACCAGACCGCATACTCATTCCCGCTCGGGTCAGTAAAATGAAACCGCCGTCCCCCTGGGAAAGAAAAAATGGGTTTCTTAATTATTCCGCCGGCATTTTCAATTTTCGCCTGGGTCTGCTCCAGCTCCTTGCTGTAGATCACGATCAAGGCACTGCCGTTTTCAGTGACTGCAGCTAAATCCGATTTAAAAAATCCCCCGTCCAGGCCTTCATCTGAGAAGGCTGTATAGTCGGGACCGAAATCCTCAAAAGTCCACCCCAAAGCGGCCTTGAAAAAGGCTTTCGTCGCCGCAATGTCTCTGGCAGGAAATTCAACGTAATTGATCTTTTCATGCTCGTTCATCGCCCGGCTCCTCCTTCTGCTCTTACTTAACCTTTTTCTCAACTTCGATTATACAATCTCGCATTTGTTCACCAGATCTAATTGGGATTGGTTGACTGCTTGGACAATAATAAGGCCACAGATTAGCGTACCAGAAAGTTGATCGCGCTCACAAATCAGCGGCTTTCTTAACAATTTATGAGAGCTGGGGGATTTTTTGCATCCAAAATCATCCCCTACCCGTAAATGTTCTCATAACCCAATTTTTTGTCCCCGGATGACATCAAGCGGCCATCGTATCAGGCCTCAGTGCCTGAGTATCAGGTTCCATCGTAACCAAAGGAGGTGGTGCGAGCAGATCATTCCCCGCATATCTACAAGTTGCTATCAGTAAGGCTCCTTTCTTCAATGAACTGTGCAGTAAATCTGCTATCACCACTGAGGAGCAATAACTTCTCTCAAATCATAAACAGTCTCAAGTAGTTTTTGGAGGAAACAATGCGTACAATTCTTATCAAACGTGGAGCTCTAGGCATGGTAATTCTCGGTGTCTTGGTGGTCGTATCGACCGCGGTTGCAGCACCTGGATTGTTGGCTGATATCGTTGAGCAAAGCGATAAAACAATAAAACTCGAGCCTCTGGCTTCAGGATTAACCGCGCCCAATTTTGGGACTTTTGCACCTGGTGATAATGAACGGCTGTTCGTGTCGGATCAGGACGGTATTCTGTGGGCCATCGATCTGGATGACGGCAGCAAGGGCGTGTTTGCCGACCTGAGCGGTCTGCTGGTTCCGCTTGGTGCCTTCGGTCCAGGCTCATTCGATGAACGCGGCTTCCTGGGCATCGCCTTTCACCCCGGCTACCAAAGCAATGGCTTGCTCTACACCCTCACCTCCGAACCGGTGAATGGGGAAGCTGATTTTTCCACCATGCCTCCGGCTACCCCGCCCAATCACCAGGCCGTGATCCGGGAATGGCAGGTACCAAACCCGGGGGATTCTGCCTCGGTAGTCGATCCAACCAGCGTTCGTGAGCTGCTGCGGATCGATGAGCCGCAGTTTAACCACAACGCGGGTGCGCTCAACTTTGGACACGATGGGATGCTTTACATCTCCTTGGGCGATGGCGGTGGTCGGGATGATGAAGGTATCGGGCATGGGACCTCGGGTAACGCCCAGGATCCTGGCAACCCCTTGGGATCCATCCTGCGTATTGACCCCTTGGGAATTAACTCTGCCAATGGGCAGTACGGCATCCCAGCAGACAACCCCTTCGTCGGGATGCCAGGTTATGTTGACGAGATCTATGCCTATGGCTTCCGCAACCCCTTCCGCTTCTCCTTCGATATGGAACGCGGTGATCTGTACACCGGTGATGTCGGTCAGGATGACATCGAAGAGGTAGACGTGGTGGTGGCCGGCGGAAATTACGGCTGGAATGTCAAAGAGGGCTCCTTCTGTTTCGACCCTAATGGCGCCGGACCGGGTTTTGCCTTCGAAGCAGAGCCGTGCCCTAACGAACCAGCCGGCTTGATCGATCCAGTAGCCGAGTACAACACGGCCGATAGTCTAGCCGAGAACAATGACGGACGCTCTGTCATCGGCGGCTTTGTTTACCGGGGGAGCGCTATCCCAGGGTTGGTAGGACGCTACGTTTTTGGTGATTACTCAGTATTTGTTGAGCAGGGAGCTAATCGAAATGGCCGTCTGTTCTTCCTGAACAAGAAAAATATCGTCAAGGATAACTTCGTTAAAAGCAGTAAGATCTTTGAGTTTACTCTCTATGACCAGGAAAAGTTGGATTTGGCGGTACTGGGGTTTGGTCAGGATGCTAACGGTGAGCTTTACGTACTCGCCAATGCACCTGGTGTACCCTTTGGGGATACAGGGGTAGTACTGCGGATCTCCCCAGCTCCGTAACCCGAGACGACATTTCGCCTTAGGTGTTTAATGTTGAAAGAGGCCCGGCGCCAAGCCGGACCTCTTTCTTTAATGAACATATTCCCTCCGGGAGGAAAATTTTTGCTTCTTGTTCCGTAGTTTAAACCTGGTGGTCAGGTTTATTTACAGGCAGTTGGTCATGGAGACCACCTCTGGTGACAACACCAAAAAAAGAGCATTTTCAATATATGAAAATGGTTAGATGCCAGCTAGAGTAAGCAGCCATCCATTTCATACAAAATTAAACTGGCTGGTGAATCAATTGAGTTCAGGTGCAAATATCCGCAGGCATAATTCCCTGACCCGCGCATAAATTGTGGAGGAGACTGATTCTCGCGATTGAGTCCTTTGTCCCCAGCAATCTATTATTTGAGGATTAACTTGTTTGGGATACTGTTCACAATTCTCCACCCAAAACCTTAACCCCGGTCGGTCCCGGGCTACCCCCGACGGGTTCCACGGTGATGCCGAAGGCTGAGTAACTCAGCAATGGCTCAGGCGAGGAAACCCACAGGTTGCCATAGCCTTCCTCATCGACGGAGAAAACCCCTCCATTTGTCCTCTGTTCATCTCTGATCAACCACAGCTGGTACTGAGACATTTCGTCAAGGGAAGGTAAACCATCGACGACCAGGGTCCCATGCTCGCCATCCTGGCTGACCACCACCATTCCCACCGCTTGTGGAGTGGCATCTGTGCCTTGTAAGGGGATTGAGATGAGTACGTTTTGAGAAACCCTTTCGATTTCGTTCAAGCGCCCCCACAGGAACAGATTGCTTAGCCCTAATATTACGATCAGGATCAGGCTTGCTATTCCCCAGACAGGCGCGCTGGCGCGCATAGCTTGGGTAAACCGAGCCCACGACGTCTGCTCAGGTGTCCTCCCTGCAGATTCTGTATCTTTTCTGGCATACGCCATGATCTTATCTTTTACTTCACTGGCAGGTTCGCTCTGTGTGATAGCCAAAGGCAGATCTTCAACAATCTGGTCAAATTTATGAAGTTCAGCACGGCAGACCTCGCAGGTGACCAGGTGTTGACTGACCTGCAGTTGCTCATCTTCATCCAGGCTGCCTAATGCGTAAGCCGGAAGCAAATCAAAATAATGTTCCTGGGGGCTCATGATTTACCTCTAATTCACACTCCATATCATAATATGTACGCAAGATTTGTATGCGTGGATTTATGCCTGCGTTTATTCTTCTTCCTCTAAAAGCTGGCGTAATTTTTGCATTGCCAATCTGATGCGAGTTTTTACCGTACCCAAAGGCTCGCCCAAAACCTCGGCGATCTCCCGGTGAGTATATCCCTGGAAATAGGCATAGGCTAGCGCCTGACGCTGCTCTTCAGGTAATTCAGAGATAGCAAGGCGGATGCGTCTCCGTTTTTGAGAGATTTCTACTGTCTGTTCAACATTTATCGCATCCATTTCGGCATCAAATGTTTCGATCGACCAAGAGACGCTATGCCCTTCCGGGCGCACTTTCTGTCGGCGAATTATATCGATCGCCCTGTTGCGGGTCATGCTCGCTATCCAGGTGACGACCTTCGCCTTCTCTGCCTGGTAGGTACCTGCATGATCCCAAATGCGAATAAATACGTCCTGTGTGATCTCTTCTGCTATTGCTGAATCGCCTACCGCGTTGAGTGCCATACTGTATACCAGACGGCTGTAACGATCATAGAGTTCGCTCAGCGCGCTCTCTTGAGAGCGCACGATCAACCTGATGAGCGATTGGTCATCGAGTTTCTTATAATCCACAATGCATGTCCATTTACAGCATGAGCAGTGATTCACTAGATTATAACTGCTCTTACCTCCCTGAAATCCAAATCCCATTTCCATGCGTATACATTTACTGAACGACCAGACATCAATCGGTCGAAAACCCAATATTTCCTTTAGGAGGAACACGATGAAAAGATTTACTGCAATAACCTTACTGGTGCTTCTGACCTTGCTGGCTACCATCGGTACTGCGCTGGCTGCGGAGGCGACAACTGTTTTCCGCACCGGTTTGAGCGGTGAGCCAGCCGGATCAGGAAGCGATGCGCACGGTAATGCCGTCTTTAAGTTCAAAGATGACGGCAGCCAGATGAAGTACAAGCTGGTGGTAAATGGCCTGGATAATGTAACCATGGCCCACATTCACGTGGCAGCAGAGCCCGGCGGCGATGGTCCACCCGTGCTGTGGCTCTATCCGGATACTCCACCGCCATCCCAAATTGAGGGCACCTTCAATGGCCTGCTGGGCAGCCGCACGGTTACTTCAGCTGAGCTTACTGGTGCAGCAGGTATTACCTCACTCACCGAATTGAGAGCTGCGATTGAGCAGGGACGCGCATACGTCAACGTCCACACAACTGCTTTCCCCCCTGGTGAGATTCGCGGCACAATACACTAAACTATTTTGTTGTAGCACTACTGCATCTTTTTGGAGCTTAAGAGGAGTTCGGGCCATCCTGAACTCCTTTTTGATTTGGGGCCATCTTTTTCATAGAAGAAAAAGCTCCTGGCCCGCTGCCAAAGTCAACGCTTGATTTACAATCGACTCAATGGATCGAAAATGAGGTCTTTTCATTTTCCAAAATATCCGAAGGCGGACAAAAAAAACACTCAAGAATGGTAAATTACGCCAGAAAATTCCGGCAGCAAATTCACATTTAGAGAACAAATCGAGATGCCTTTTGGATTCGTTGGCAGGAAAGTTGAAAGCCTTGGTAAAGGAAGCTCCCAAGCCACAATCGAAAAATGCTGCTTCAGCTCAAGAATTTAGTTGAAAGCGATTAGCTTCCTTATTTCCAGAGGAGAGAGCTCACCCTCCAATGGGCTGCGACCCTTTAGCCTGTTATTCTGCGAGGGTACGACAGCACATCACCATTCCCAAAGCAAGTCCACCTATCAAACCCAGCACCAGCCCGATTAACGGCTGACCGACAGTCATTCCGATCCCCAGTCCAATGCCAACCCCAGCTCCCGTGTTACCGCCCAAGGTCGCCTGGGAAGCAGGCCAGCAACAGCGGCAAGATAAGAAATACAAAGGTCCAGATCAGGAAAAATGCTGACTCCGTATAGGATAGGGAGGCGCATGATTTTCACACAGGCGCTCAGGGGTGTCAACCGTTGATTTTACGAAATTTTTCAGCGAAACGCGTCTATCCCCTGCAAATCTTTTGCGGGTCTATACTCTGCGCAAGACCAGCACTGTGGGACCATTCCAGACCGAGGCACATTCTATATTTCCTCGCGAAACTTCTGTGACCTGGCTGGCCTTGTTATCCATTTAAATCCGACCAGATCGCATACTCATTCCTGCTCGGATCTATGAAGTGGAAGCGGCACCTGCCAGGAAATGAAAATATAGGTTTTATGACCTTGCCACCAGCATTCTCTATCTTCCCATGGGTTACCTCGAGCTCCTGGCTGTAGAAAACGATCAAGGCGCTCCCGTTTTCAGTGATTGCAGCTAAATCCGATTTGTAGAATCCCCGATCTATGCCTTCTTCCGCGAAGGCGGTGTAGTCAGGACCAAAATCTTCAAAAGACCAGCCAAAGGCTTTGGCAAAGAATGTCTTTGTCGCCTCGATATCTCGGGCCGGAAATTCAACGTAATTTATTTTTTCATGTCGGTTCATTCCTTCATACCCTTCAACGGTTAATCATCGATAACCTCACGTCATGTTACACCAAGCATAGGACGGATATCTAGCTTTTATAAGCCTCGGTTAACAGCACCACCTTGCCCCTTGCTTTACCATCGCGCAGGTATTCCAGCGCATGTCTCCCTTCTTCCAGCGGGAAAGTGGTGTCAATCACCGGATGCAGCTGTCCTTTCGCCAGATGGTCACTCAACAGCAGCAGGTCTTGCGTATACATCCCGGGGTTCTTCTTGTAGAATGGAGTGACATCGAACAGCTGCGCTGAACGGCCATTGGGCCATAAATTCCAAAGCTGGATGCGTAGCAGCCCGCCCACTGTCTCCAGCGTCCCTGACTTTCCCAAAGCCGCCGCATAAGAGCTGGTCGAAACCAGGGTTCCCCCTGGACGCAAGCATTTGAACGAGCGCGCCAGATGGCTGCCGCCGATGTGATCGACGACCAAGTCCACCCCACCATCCCGGTTTACCACCTCCACAAAATCCTCACTCTTATAGTCGATCGGTATCCCACCCAAACTCTCCACCAATTCATGCTTGCCCCGGGAGGCGGTGCCAAAAGTCTGGATGCCCATCATCCGGCACAGGTCCAACATGGCAGTGCCCATGCCACCGCCCGCCCCGTGCACTAAAACGCGCCCCCCGGTCTCTAGCTTCCCAATCCGTGCAACCAGGGCATAGGCGGTAACGTAGTTTAAGGTCAGGCAGATCTGTTGGGCGGGGTCTAAATCATCGTTTAGGGGTGTAAGCTCCTCTACTGGCCAGCAGCTGTACTCGGCATAACCCCCTGTTCGGACCAGAGCGGCGACGCGCTGCCCAAGCTCTAAGCCTACTGTACCGGCTCCTAATTTATCCACCACGCCCACAAAGTCGTAGCCTGGTGAAAACGGGGGCTTGGGTCCACCAGGTACTACACCGGACATCCACAATAGGTCCCCAAAAGCAACACCAGCCACTAATACTTTAACCCGCACCTCACTCTGGCCGGGTTCTGGAATCTCCTCTTCAACCAGGCGTAAGACTTCCGGTCCACCAGCACGTTCTGCGATGATTCGTTTCATCCTTAATTCTCCTTTTCATATTAAAACAGTTTGGCAACCATGCTTATCATCAATCTGTTTAATGACTGAAAAAATTATACTGCCTATCTACAGGCAATCCTTTTCTAGAAACGACCAATTCACGATAAAATAGACCTTAATTAACTGCACTGGAGAACATGACATGTATCATTCATTGGAGATCGACACTCCCACGCTGCAGGCCTGGTTGGAAAATGGACACTCGATCGAGGTGATCGACATCCGGCCGCGGGCGGATTACGAGACCTGGCACATCCCGGGCAGCCTCAACGTGGATGCCTACCAGGCGATCCATGCGCACAGCCCTGGCCCTCTGGCGCACTACCACCCAAAAGATGGGAAACAGGTCGTGGCGGTGTGCTACGTGGGGCAAACGAGTAAGGTCGCGGCCCAATACCTGGGCTCGCGCGGCATCGAAGCCCTTTCGCTTGCCGGTGGGATGCAGTCATGGAGCCTATCCTGGAACACAGCGGAAGTGCCTCTAACGCACAGCAAAGCCGAGATCTTGCAGGTGCGCAGGACGGGCAAGGGCTGCCTGTCCTATTTAGTGGATTCAGAGGGCGCGGCGGTGGTTATCGATCCATCGCTGGACCCGCAGATTTACCTTGATATAGCCGCTCAACGGGGTTGCCGCATCGTCAAAGTGCTGGACACCCACATCCACGCCGACCATCTCAGCCGCTCGCGGGCTCTGGCTGAACTAGCGGGGGCTAAGCACTATCTTCCCAAACAGGATCGCGCCCGATTCGAGCACCAGACGCTTGAACCCGGCCAAGCGATCGACTTTGGTGGTTCGATACTGGAAGCGATCCATACCCCTGGACACACTTTCGAATCGATGAGTTATTTACTTGACGACAAAGCGCTTTTCTCGGGTGACACGTTATTCCTGGATAGCGTCGGCCGCCCCGATTTAAAAGCCGACCGGGAGGGCAGCGAAGCTCGCGCCCGGGCACTTTATCACACGCTGCAAAACCTGGCTACAATGAACCCCGCGATCATCATCCTGCCCTGTCACACCAGCCAGCCGGTAGCCTTCGATCATATCCCACTGGCGAGTCCATTAGAAACCGTCGTAGGGAAAGTACCCGCGCTGCGTTACGATGAAGAAAAGTTCATCACCTGGATTCTAGAGCGCCTCCCAGCCAACCCCTCGAATTACGAGAAGATCGTGCAGCTCAACGAGCAGGGTATCTTTCCAGATCTGGACCCAACCTTGCTGGAGGCTGGCGCTAACATGTGCGCGGTTTGATAGATGTAACGGGAATTTTCTGAATTCGGAAATATAAACACCCATCCATATTGATGGGAAATAAACCTTCTCAAAATTAAAATCGAGAAATTTCGAGTAATTTGCGGATAATTTTAGGCTTCCGATACAATGAGATGATACTCATTCACCAGCTTTTGGCGACTGGATTTGCATCATCGCAGGGAGCCCCGCCGCCCAGGTTCGGATCGCTTCCCAATTTCGCCGGTCTCCAGCCGGCGCCTGGATGACCAGCATGACGAACAGCACTGCCCACCACTTCAAGCGACCGTATTCCAGCCGGCCGCCGAATACCCCGATGCTCACCGGTTTGGCCGGGCGGGTCGCCTTGATGATCGGACGCAGATAGTTCCCCAACCTGGCATATCGCTCTCTAAAATTCAGGCGCTCTTCGTCTGCTGGGGGCTTGGGAAGGTTTTCATCCAGGTAAACAGGAACTCCATCTACCACGCCCGTCTCACCAATTTGCGTCAGGCTCATGGCCATGACGAACATCCCCAGGGGGACCTGCTGAAATGCTGTCCGGTGTTTCTTGAGGAATCCCAAAGCCTGGCGGTGCCAGCCCATGATCATCGGCCCACCAACCACCACACCATCATATCCCTTCAGGGCCTCGACCTCACTGATGGGCAGCACGTCCACCTCGACTCCACTCTTGCCGAGCTCCTCTCCCACGGCTTCAGCGACCTCCACCGTCGATCCGGCCATGCTAGCATAAGCCACAAGTATTCTGCTCATCACTGGAACTCCAAGGATATTCGTCAGTCGCTAACTTTGCGCCTTACTCTTCTACTCGCAGAAATCCAATCGTGCCGAACATCCCGCGCATCAACCGGTGCCCGAAATCCGGTTTCAGAAACTGGTTCGGGCAGCTGCCGGGGATCACGGTGATCCCGTTCTCCCGGCACAGGCGCACCGCCTCGGGCGACACGCTGGTCATATTCGCCGCCAGGCCTGGTTTGGTGCCCATCAGGCAGTGCATCCACACCCGCTCGATGCCCAGATCGACACACTGCTGGACGATCTCCTCCGAAACCTTGGGATTGGTGAGGATGAACACGGCATCTGGCTTCTCGGGGATCGAGCCCAGGTCCGGGTAGCAGGGGTCATCCTCGAAGCTGGTCAGGCGCGGGTTGACTGCGCTGACGGTATAGCCATTTTCCTTGAATTTTCGGTAAGCCAAGTTGCAGCCCGTCTCACGCTTATCCGAGACGCCCACCACGGCGATCTTTTCCTGCGCCAGGAAATCTTCCACCAGAGGATCGATTTTAGCCATGAGAGCTCCTTTCTTCTTTAAATTGTCATATATAGGTTTGTGTAACCTTTTAAATCACCTGGTAAATTGTCAGTATATGGGAAAAACATGGCAGGATGAAGGGACAAATATCCTTTAATCGGTCGGAATTTGTCACAAATATGAAGAGCTGAGAACCGGGTCCAATCGTCAAATAACACCCAGCCACACAGCCTGGCAACTATTTAACAGCCCAAAGGAGAAAAATTGGCGAAATTTTTGGGACTCAACGCCTAATTTCGGTAGAGAAGATGAGTAAACCCTCTCAGATTATAAGGGAGAAAAGGCCTAGAATACTCCAACTCGCTCAGGAAAAATAGGGTATAAGTGCCGTCTTTCAACTTTAATTGTTCAGCGCAGCTAGGTGACCAGCCAGGTCTTCCAGGCTGGCAAGGTTGTGAACAGGCAGGAAATCATCCGTATATGGGAGTGCAGTTTGCATGCCACGGGTGAGAGGTTCGTATAAAGGGGAACCAAGCAGCGGGTTGAGCCAGATCAGGCGGTAGCAGCTGCGCTGCAGACGCGCAATTTCTCGCTCCAGCAGGTCCAAATCACCCCGGTCCCAGCCATCGCTGATTATTAGGACTACAGCTCTACGCCCCAATACCCGGCGTCCCCAGTTGAAGTTAAAATCCTTCAGCGCCTCACCCGTGCGGGTACCGCCGGCCCAATCCTGGACAACCCGTGATACTCCCTCCAGCGCCTGGTCTATATCCCTGGTGTGCAGCTGCCTGGTGATCCGCGTTAAGCGGGTGCTGAAGACGAATGCCTCCGCCGGATGGCTGCGGGATTGAGCCAACCCAAAGATAAAATGCAGTAGCAACCTGGTATAACGCTCCATCGAACCGCTGATGTCAGCGATAATCACCAGCGGGAGCGGCTTAATCCTCGGTTCGCGCCTGGCCCAGAATAGCACCTCTCCGCCGTATTTATAACTTTTCCTCAGCGTCCGGCGCAGGTCGATGCTGTGGCCATTGCCAGGCCGCTTCCGTCTGGTACGCCGCTCACCCAGATGGAAACTTAACTGCTGCATCATGTTCTTTATAGATCCGATTTCTTCCCCGGTTAATTCGGCAAAGTCTTTCTTCCGCAACATCTCCCTGGCGTCGTAGGTTTTGGCAGCCTCGACAACCAGCCTCTCTTCAGACGCCGATATTCCACGTTCCTTTCCATCGTGTTTCGCTTCTTCAGGTAGTTTCAACGCTGGTTGGGGCAAGTGGTGTCTTTCTGGTTTTCTTCTAATCGGAGAAGGTAGTGAGAGGTCGCCGCGAGTATCTAAGGGTTGGCGCCAGAATGTTTCAAAAGCTTGGTCAAATAGGGGGATATCCTCCCGTTTATGGACCAGCAGGCTGCGGGAGGCATGGTAAAAATCTTCTTTATAACCAATTTCGATCAGGTCTAGGGTCTGGACAAGGTCGATCATGCGACTAGGATTCACATCTAATCCCAGCCCGCGCAGGAGACGGCCAAAGACCAACAAATTATGCAGGAACTGTCCAGAACTGTTTATTTCCTGGGGTGCATTTTCCACCACGCGCTTAATCCTTCCCCCACTTTAGGCTCCTACCTGGACTTTAACTCTTTCCATGATTGGCTTGATATGGTCATGGGTGACTTTTTCAATATCATCCTGATATTTCAGGATCACGCCCAGGGTTTCCTCAACGACATCTAGATTAAGGGCTTTTTGATCAAGCGTAATCATCACACTTGTCCAATCCAGAGTCTCTGCCACGCCGGGGGTCTTATACAGGTCTACCTCACGCAGTTCCTGAATGAAAGCCGTGATCTGGCGGGCCAATTTTTCTGGCGCGTCTGGAACTTTTGCCAGGACAATCTCGTATTCCCTTTCGAAGGAGGGATAATCGATCCAGAAGTACAGGCAGCGCCGCTTGAGGGCGTCGTGAACCTCCCGCGTGCGGTTGGAAGTTATCACCACGAAAGGAGGTCGCTGGGTTTTGATGGTGCCTATCTCCGGGATAGTAATCTGGTAATCTGAAAGTATTTCCAGCAAGAAGGCTTCAAACTCTTCGTCGCTGCGGTCGATCTCATCGACCAGCAAGACAACCTGGCTTTTCTGGGATTTTTCGACCGCCTGCAGTAATGGCCTCGGTAGCAAGAACTCGCGGCTGAACAGCTCCGCTTCCGAGATGTGTTCGCCGCGAGCTTCCATCAGGCGAATGTTCATCATCTGCCGGGTGTAGTTCCACTCATAAACAGCGTGATGGACATCCAGGCCTTCGTAGCACTGCAAGCGGACGAGTTCTGTTTTGAAGATATCTGCCATCACTTTGGCCACTTCTGTTTTTCCCACTCCAGCTTCTCCTTCCAGGAAGAGTGGTCGTCCGAGTTTGTGTGCCAGATAAATCGAGGTCGCCAGGCCGCGTTCAGCTACATAGAGCCGTTCCCTTAATGATGTCAGCAGTTCGTCAATAGAATTAATCACTAGTTCGCATCGTCTTGGCTTTATACTAAAAGATTTTACCCCTAAAGGCTTCCCATGATCAGATCAATCTTAATCTCGATGCAATCACGGATCGAGCGGGCGACCAGGTAGAATTTCGCAAGAAACCCGTGAACCATTGACGAGATTTTTAAAGAGTTTCGGGTATTCTACGGCTTATCTACGATTCCTATCACATCGTGATTCGCGATCTGGGATCCATCCACATTCAAACCATACCCACTCTCGATCAGTTCCACCAGTCTTCGCGTAAACCGGGCTGCCGGAGCTCCATCAATCACATCGTGATCGAACACTAAGGTCAGGTTGAGAATCTCACGCGGCTCAATGCGTCCATCAACAACGGCTGACTTCCAGGTTATGCTTCCTACCACCAGGTCAAGCGAGTGTCGGGTCACCTCGAACCCCCAACCGCTGTGACCTTTGCCGAACATACCCACCGCGGTGATCCCAACGGTACCCGTCATCGACACTGGAATCGTGGGATTGCGACGGGTGATCCAGCCAAAAATGGCCTTGACTATTCTGGAGAACGGCCATGGGAGCAGCATGGCAGTAAGGAACCAGCGGGGTATCTCTTCGCTCGGATCCACGAGTGTTGACTGCGCCAAGCGGATCTCGTCATGGATTTCCTGGTAGGTTTTATGTCCAGCATCCCGGACCACATGGCCAGAAAGGACTCGTCTTTCCCCACTCTGCCGTTCGATCATTAACCCGACGTCTACCTCGTCGAACATGGCGAGCTGCTGATTTCCTTTGCGGTAGGCTTGCACAGCCTTGTCTTCATCTACCGCACGGGCCAGGCAGTAGGCCAGAAAGCCAGTAAATGACATTGTTTCGCCGGTACGCATCTTGTGCTCGGTAATATACTTGCGTATTGCCGTCACATCCACTTCCAGCAGGCCATACATCGTATGGGTTGGCCTGGGCAGGTCGAGGATGTTCAGCCAAGCCCGGCGCCCTGGCGTTAGATTTACCACTTGATAAGGTCTTGTGTTTTTCACTATCGCCCACCTCTTCGATTTGGCATTCTGCATGGGAAAATCATACATCCGCCTGGAAGATCAGCATCTTATTCACTCTTGATGGGAGACCCATCACCAAGTGCCTTCAAGATTAGTCCACTACCCAAGAAGCTCCATACCAGCGAGAAGCTGCCACAGACCAGGGCAACCCAGGAATAGTCGGGCATGAATAGCCTCAGCCAGCCGCGCATTTTGCCAAGCATGGGAATCAGGGTCAGGGCAGTCAACAGGTTGGGGATAAGCGACAGCTGAATATGCTGCTTCCACACACTTCCACGGGTCGGGCGCAGCGCAGAGCTTGTATGCCAGCTGCGCAAAAGTCTCAGGGTGGCTAGCACGCTGGCGACCTGGAGAATTGGAATAAGCATCAAACCGCGCATCCCCCAGTGGAGTGAACCAAATATGGTTCGCGTGGATCGCACTCCAGCGAGGCGTTGTGCTGCTCCCATCCCCACCTCGTCCAGGGTCATCTTCATCATGGCATGGTTGGCATTAAAGAGCAGGACCAAGCCCTTCTTCTGTTCTGGTATCAAGGCCATGAAGGCGCCAAAATCGGGGAGAGTGCCGCTATGTGAGACGATCCTTGACTTGCCGGCACCCTTGATAACCCAACCCATGCCATAGAATCCTACTGATAACCCCATTTCTCTCCACTCTATTGCCGGGTGGTGCAGCTCAGCTATGCCCGCCTCGGAGAGAATCTGCACCCTGCCGTACCGCCCCCCGTTGAGATTGGCGATCAGGTAGTGCGCCATGTCTTCGGCGCTGGAGATCAGTTGACCCGATGGAAGCGAACCGTGCGGAATAGAGAGATTGGGGGCTGGTATTGGTCGACCAAACCAATAGCGGTGGCCCATCGCCAGACCGTTCTGCTGTGCAATGACCTTGGAAGTATAGCTGTGGCTCATTTTCAGGGGGTCGAAGACCTGTTCCTGGAGATATTCGGAATAGGACTTCCCGCTGGCAGATTCGACGATCAAACCCAAAATATTGTAATTCGTGTTGCTGTACTCGAACTTCGAGCCGAGCGGGCGGGTGAGCTTGAGCATAGCAAAGGCTCGCACTTGACGTTCGGTGGCATCAGGGCGATCATCAAAATCAGCTAAGGCTGTTTCTGATGGCAGCAGGGGCAATCCGCTGGTCTGATTGAGCAGGTGGCGCACGGTCATCTGGGCTGAGGCTTGAGGGTCAGACACGCGGAACCAGGACAGGTAGCGCTGAACAGTGGCATCCAGCTCGACCTTGCCGGCTTCAACCAGCTGCATCACCGCCAGGGCAGTGAAGGATTTGGTGAGTGAGCCAATGAAGAAGGGAGTCTGCGGGGTGGGCGCTTCCCCGCCGGGGCGAGCACGGCCAAAACCGCGCAGGTGCACGATTTGGTCACCTTCAACGATCGCCAGAGATACGCCCGGGATGTTCAGGCGTTTCATTTGCTCATCGACGTAGGCGTCAATTGAGGCATATGGTATTCTGTTGGAGCCAGGTTTTATCGATTTAGGCTTGGTGAATGCCCAGGTGAGTAACCGGCGGATCAGCGCAATCACGCTGCAGACGGCCACCGAAATGAAAATTATCTTCTTAATATTCACATTTGTGCATCCTTCTCGAATGCGGGTCAGGCTCAACCTTGATTATCCTCGCCAAAAAAACATTGTACTAGAGCGATCACTTCATCCAGTCGCTCATCCTGCGGATTATGACCGGCACGTTCGATAAGCACCATTTCCGCGTTCGGCAATCTATCTGCCAGGATAGCTTGGTGTTCCGGCGGAAACAAGAAATCGTCGCGCCCGGCTATCACCAGGGTAGGGGTTTGGATATCGCTGAGCCGATCCATCACCGTCCAGCCCTTGAGCAATTGGCCGTAACCAAAGATGGTGGCTTC
Source organism: Anaerolineales bacterium (assembly GCA_041558875.1). Taxonomy (GTDB): domain Bacteria; phylum Chloroflexota; class Anaerolineae; order Anaerolineales; family UBA4823; genus PFL25. The sequence goes on along the minus strand of JBFFEL010000014.1, from coordinate 23,099 downwards.
AGGTCGGAATTTTATCGGGGGGTCCAGTCCAACCTGGTGGGCAAGCGCCAGGAGTCGGGGGTGGTACAAGAGGCTGGGGTGGGAAAAGTACGCCCTTCCAAACTTAACAAAGATAGGAAAGTACTCGTCAGGTGTAAGCTGGCCATTATAGAAACGGCGAGCCGCACCCACTTCGGCAGCGCTATAACCTCGTTTCGCTAGGAGCTCCGGAGCGTTCTGGTTCACCCACCATTGGTCACCGCCGGTATTCATCAATACCAGGTGCGAGAGATTTTGCGGATACCGCAGTGCATACTCCAGGGCGACATTACCGCCAAATGAGTGGCCGAGTACTGCCCACTTGTCAAATCCAAGCTCTTGCCGCAATGCATCCGCATCAGCCGTCAGGTTCTCGAATGTCATGGATGAGACTTCCGCCCCATCCGAGCGACCATTGCAGCGATGATCATAAAAGATAAGGGTGAACTGATCCATTAAAGGCTGTAATGGCAGCAAGGTTGAGTGATCCAATCCAGGCCCGCCATGCATGAGTACCAATGGATATCCCCGTCCAATGATTTTCACAAAGAGGGATACATCTCGAATTTGCATTGTTGTCATTGGTTGCCCTCCACCAAACATCATACTGAGTGGTTTCCAGTTGCTTATCCTTAAGAACAATTCCCACGCAAACTGACATCTCGTAAGCGTGGGATTCTACCCTTTTCAGACACAAACATTGGTAATCAGGCCAAAAGTGATGGCAATCAGCATGATAGTAGATCAATCTCATCAGTCACACAAGTAACAAATATCACATTCCAAAGGTGAATCCTTCACCGCGCGGGTAAAATTGATTTCTCCGGGGATGCTGTTCACATGAAGGGTACAGAAAAGAGACACGCGGGGATTAATAAGGTCGCTTTCTATCCCTACCCACTGCACATGGTGGAAGCAATATCATCCAGATTCATCTTTCCAATGGTAGAAACATATCAGCCCTGAGAAAATGCTGTATTTTTATCCTGCTTTTAAAAGAAAAAACCGCCTGGCGGCAGGAGTTAATGAATGTGTTATTCCAGGGGAGCTGGTTGATAAAGTAAAGAAATCTACCTGTTTCATTTTTGAACTCCTGAAGAGGTGAATGGGGCTAGTTATAGTGGATTATCCGGCAAGAAAGCTTTTGATTCTGCCGGGTAGCTGATCAGGATTCTTATAAACTGGTTTCAAGAGGGTTAGGACAAAATTGAATTACCGACATCAACGGCGGCGAGACGCCGCCTTTAGCAGTTTCCGATAACGATTATAAAAAATTGGGAGGAATTAGCAATAATTAGTTCGTCCCGCATTAGGAACTGCGGGACGCAATTGGCAGATAAATCAATCGGAGAGGGTGGGATTCGAACCTACATCCCCGAATGGTTCTTAGTCCCAGACTTGTTCTGGGAGGATACAGAGGCCCGCAAGCACCTCAAAGTTTTCCAATTCCGTTGTTTAGACGCGAGCCGAATGCCATAAAAAATCAATCCGCGAATATTCACGGAAGCAGTTTATCGCGCAGTCTTTTGCGGGACGGATAAATTAAGCGGAGAGGGTGGGATTCGAACCCACGGTGGCCCTAAGACCACAACGGTTTTCAAGACAGCCCCAATCGTCCACTCTGGCACCTCTCCGATCCACGAGCATAATACCATGGATCGTAGCCAGTATTTTCATCCACCCTCAGACCGTTTCCAGTGCCCCCTTGACGAATGAATCGAAGGTATTGCCCTCAGCATTGGCCTGCACCGTCTTGATCTGTTTGGCACTTAACTTTGGCTCTAGGGTTGCGCGTAATTGTTCGGCGCGGCTTTTCGTTTCATCTTCGCTGGAAGGATGATCCCGGATATAGTAGCTGAACAAGAGGGCTTTCTCGAGATTACCCGCTTGAGCCTGCAGTTCAGCTAAACCCGCTAATGCATCCAATGCGATCGGAATGGCATGCGCTTCCACGGAGGAAAGCAGAGCATCCTGGTAAAATGTCCTGGCTTCGGGAAAATTACCGGCCATCATGGCGGCATCCCCCAAATATGCAAGCGATCGGGCAATATCCCAGCCCACGGCAAAATCACCAAAGATTTCCAGGCTCTTTAACAAATGGGCTTGCCCCTCATTTAATTGTCCTTCAGCGAGGCACGTCAATCCCAAGTAGCGATAGGCCGTGCCCATTCCCCATCGATTTTTTGACTGCTCGCATAGGTCTATGCTTTCATACATAAAGGTTTTAGCTTCTTCAAAGCGGCCTAAGTTATTTAAAGTAGGCACAAGGAAGTTCAACCCCAAGGCGATCGAATGCGGGTCGCCAAGCGCACGCCACATGGCAATCCCAACTAGCATTTGTTCATACCCCTGCTGATAACGTCCTATAAGACCGTCGATATGGCCTAAATTGTAGACAGCCCATGCTTCAAGCCATCTTTCATTGTTCTGCCGTGCAAGCATCAATCCTTCTTCCAGCAGCGATCTCGCTCGGTCGTATTCGCCTTCTAAATGCAGAATAGTTCCCAAAAAAACAAGGGAATCGGCCAGCAAAGTCTGGTCTCCAGTTGGGCGCAGGATGACGATGCTTTCTTCATACAGCTTCTGGGCAGTTCTGAATTCACCCTTTCGAAAATTGAGTAATCCCTGATGAAGGAAAACAAGCCCAAAAAACCTGTCCGATTGGTTGGCTTGTGGGCTCCTTTTCAGAGCTTGCACAAGCATCTCTAGCTGATCGATCCCTTCCTGATACATGCCGGCGATCTCAAAGTACCAGCCAAAAGCGCGTCCAGCCTGCCCAAGTTGGTCGAATTTTTTGTTATCGATCCCCCAAGCCCAGGCGGCGTAAATATTGTCGACCTCGTTTGTCAGTTGTCTCACGGTCTCTTGTTGAGAGGCGCTTTTTAAAAATGGTCCCTGGTTCTGCAACATTGCCAGGTAGTAGTGACTATGACGGGCGTAAGTTTCTGAGCTGGACGGATGATGGTTAAGGTTGGAGGAGGTATATTGGCGGATGACCTCATGAAGGTCATACCGTCCGCTCTCGGTGCGGCGCACGAGCGATTTGGCGCTCAGGGATGTCAGGAGAGGCAGTGACGCCCCTGCAATCTGCTCGGCAGCTTCTCGGTCAAAGCCACCGCGGAAAACAGATAGCTGGCAAAGGACATCCCGTTCTTCACCGGATAACAATTTCCACGAATGGTCAAATGTGGCTCGGATGGAGCGGTGGCGCTCGGGGATGTCGCGCATGGAAGTGGTCAAGAAATCCATGTTGGCCTTGATCTCTCGGGCGATCTCATGGCAGGACAGCATACCCACCCAGGCTGCCGCCAACTCGATCGCCAGCGGAACCCCTTCGATCAATTGAGTTATTTCAACCAGAGACTGCTCTTCTTCGGCCAAGACTTGAAAATCCGTTCGAGTTCGCTGGGCGCTCTTCAAAAATAGAACGATCGAATCGTAGTTCTCCATTCGCCCCACAAAATCGGGTGGAGGTACGGAAAGGCCGTGCAACTCATAAGTCCATTCGCCTCGTATATTCAGGCGCTCACGAGAGGTTCCCAGGATTTTTACATTCGGCAAGCATTCCAGGATCTGGCGGGTCAGCTCCACCATAGCGGAATCTGCTGTTGGATTCTGGATGAGCAAATGTTCCAGGTTATCGAAGATAAAAAGCGCTTCTTGCCTGATTTGACTCGCGATGTAATTCAATAATTGTTCCTTTGGATCCCCGGGCCCGGAGAATCCAAAATCGAGTACATCTGCAATAGCAGGCACAATTTTATCTGGAGAATCTACCGCCGTTAGAGGGAAGTAAAATGCGCCCCCGGGAAAATCCCCTTGAATTCTCAGCGCAAACTCTATTGCCAGGCGGGTTTTGCCTATCCCACCCATACCCGTCAGGGTGAACAAACGACATTGTGAGTCTTTGAAAAGCTTCTCCATTGCAGCCAGCTCGGCTTCACGACCGATCAAGGGAGTGGCTTGCAATGGGATGCGATGGTAAATTGATAAAGGTGGGGGTCCCCCGTCTTGCGATACGCTGGGTGGCGCCTGGAGAAGGCTGGTCACATCCGGGAGCGAGGAAGTTGATTCCAGCGCAGGCTTTCCCAGCCGCCTGAGGGTTGTCTCACCACGTGCAACCAGGAGAAAAGTCTGCTGATCTTGTTCAGGAATTTCAAGTGCTCTGGCTAATAACCCCGCTAATTGTTTAGAAGGTCTTCGTTCCCCCGACTCGATTTTCCGCAAAGCAGACACAGAACACCCCGCTCGTTGTGCCAGCTCTGACTGTGTCAAGTCGAGCGCCTTTCGGCGAACCTTTAACCACTCCCCAAAGAAGACCGGTCGATAAGCACTGTCCATCTCAATCAACCAATAGCCATCTCATATGTCCTGAATTGTAGCACATTTTGGGGCAGTGCTTGGGGCATTGACCATCCCCAATAATCTCCGATCTGGTTGTTTAATGAGACCAATATATTCAACCCATTCTCAGGCGTAATTGGAGGCCAAAATGTTAATCACTTATCTTCTCGTTCTTGGTCTCATCCATGTTATTGCCAGTGTATGCTGGGTGGGCGGCGCGTTCATCTACTTCTTATTCATTACGCCCACTGCCAAAGCCCTGGCACCGACCGGTATGCAGTTTGTCCAGCACATGGTTACCAAGCGTCGCTTCAGCATTTTCATGGTCATATCAAGCACATTGACCGTGTTGAGTGGAGCGCTGCTCATCTGGCAATTTGCAGGCAGTAATTGGCTCGGTTATGTGAATACAGGTCCCGGGCTTGGGTTTACACTCGGGTCAATAGCTGGGATTGTTGTCTATATAATCGGTATGGCAGGCATCACCCCCCGCGCAGTAAAGATATCAAAAATTGGGGGTGAGATACAGGCTGCCGGAGGCCCACCCACCACAGAGCAAAGTGCACAACTGCAAAAGCTGGATCGAGAATTGTCAGCTCTTGACTTGGCAGACTTCGTGTTAGTTGCTTTGTCCCTGGCACTCATGGCTACAGCCCGCTATTGGGTGTTCTAATAAAGCTGGCTTACGATGCGATCTAGCAACTTCTTCATCACCATCATATTCGACGCAGTTTTCGTTGCGATCCTTGCGATGCAAGCCTCATGTACTGTTCCCCCAAGCACCGGCACGCAAATAGCTTCACCACCAGATGCTCAGGATGCGCTGACGGAACATACCGTTTCCCAGGCAGATACCGGTGAACTTGTCTTCACAATAAGGGAACCGGATGCAGTCCAAGGGACACCACTGCTGGACGGTCTGACATTACTTAAATCAAATTGCACCATGTGTCATGTACCTGAATGGTTTGACCAGATTGAGAAATCCCCTGCCGAATGGGAAGCGGTTCTTGAGCGGATGAAATTGCTGGGCGTACAGCTGAGCGATACCGAGAAAGACATCTTGCTCGATTATCTTGCCGCTGCTGATAAGCCTTGAGAATTCAAAATAATCTCCCTCATAGAAACGAGCTTTCACAAAATTCGTTTCCCATAAGGGGGAATATAAACGAAAAATGAATAAGGAGTTACTCATGCCACACAATAATAAAGCCAAGAACCAGGTTTCCACACGATCATTTTTTGCAGGCGGAGGATTTCCATCCAATTCTCTGCCATCCCAAATGCCGATTAAAAGGAACAGGTTGAACGGCGTTTCAACCGTTGATTTTCACGTCACCGCCAAATGCAGTCAGGCCTGCCCCTATTGTTGGGGGCCACGCCGCTTTAGAAATCCCGTGGATACGGAAACTGCGGAACGCATCATCGCCCGCATCAAGGAGCTGGGGGTTCGGCGCATTGTCTTCACTGGTGGTGATCCTCTTCTTCGTTTGGACGCGCCAGACCTGATCCGCTTTGCTAAAGAAATAGGTCTCGAAACCGCTTTGTCCACAACGGGTGATCACTTGACTCCTGAGATCCTGGATAATCTTTACCCCTATCTTGATTTGATCTCGCTTCCGCTGGATGGATCAACAGAGGAGATCAATTCCAGAACGAAACATCCGGGACATTTCGCTGCAGTCATGCGAGCATTGGATCTACTGCGCTCATATCCGGGCATTGACGTCAAGGTATGCACTCCGGTCACACGCCACAACCTGAGCGACGTTCCAGCCATTACTCAATTTGTCGAAGCGTATTCCCATAGCACGCAGGCCAGGGTTTTCTACAACATCTTTCAGGCTTTCCCGCGTGCCATGTTCTCCGTCAAGTGGGAAATGCTGATCGTGAATGATAATGAGTTTTCATCGTTGAAGAGTCGCATTGGCACGAAAACAAATATCCCCATAAATTTTCTGAGTCATGAAACGCTGGACAAACTTTACATAATGGTCTTCCCCGATGGAAGCATGACCATCCCGAGAGGTGTAGATTATCTGAATTTTGGCTCCTTCCTTGAAGTGAATGACTTCGAGCATGCCATGAACTCCAGCCAGTTTGACTCAGCCAAACAACTGCGGCACTCGCGCGGCTGGGGAAAAGTGTTAGCCGCATCAGGGCAGGTCGCAACATCAACCAGTATTTCCCAGTCAATTTTCCTTCAAGTCTAAATCCCCAATTTAAAAGGAAGTAAAAAATGAAAAAACTGACCACAAGTGATGAAATAAACATGTTGCTCCATGCTCCTGCTGCATCGGCGGCTTTGGGTGCGGCAATCACAACGGGACTTCTGTGGATGCTTGCAGAGAGGCCGATGACCGGTGAGGAAGTAGTACAAGCCTTGAATATACCTGGCAAAAGAGGTCATTACTGGCTGCAATATATGCAATCGTTCGGAATCCTGGAAACTGTTCAACAGGGATACATTACATCTTCTTTGGTTCAGACCGCAATTCTGGATACCTACAGTCGCGAGAACTGGCAACATCTCGTAATCGATGAACAGGAAAAAGACGCCTGCGTCCACGGTCTCCCACAGTTGATTGGTGCACCTGGCTCGCTGTGGAGCATCCAAGGATTCGATGAACCAAAAAATTATGTCGATAGAATGCGAGCTAGCCCGGAGAGGGCGCGTGAATTCACCCGTATGCTCTTCGAAGTTCACCAAAACCTGGCAAACCAAGTCGCAGAAGTCTTGGATTTGACAGGTGCCGAGCACATGATGGACTTGGGTGGAAATTCAGGAGTGATCTCTATGGCATTGCTGCGAAAATATCCCGCCCTTAAATCGACAATTGTGGACATCGAGAACGTCTGTGAAGCAGGCCGTGAGATTGTGGCAGAGCAGGGCTTTTCCGACCGGATCACGTATTACCCCGCAGAGTTCGCAGACGACGAATTCCCCTCCGGTTTTGACCTGGTTATTCAATGCGACGTGGCTGTTTATAACATTGAACTACTGCGCAAGTTATTTAAATCACTAATACCCGGTGGGAGATTGATCTTCGTGGATCACTTCTCTCCGGCAGAAAATCTGGCGCCTCCTACCAGGGTGGAATGGACTTTCCTGGATTCCCTGCATGATCCCGATTTCGGTTTCCCAACCCTCAAAGAGTTCAAATCATTATTAGATCAAGCGGGATTTGAAGTTCTGGAAAAGCACCAAACGCTGGGCAAAGGCATGGTTGTGCTCCAGGCATGGAAAAGGGATTTATAAAGGGTCATGATGGAAATCCTTGAATACAACGATGTCGACCCGTTAAAGGTTATGTACCTAACCCAGCTGGCACTCGATTTCGCGCTGACACCAGAAATGGTCGCACGTATCCGCCAATCCGATCCGCGTCCATTTCCATTCCTAGCAATTTATGCTGTGGAAAATGATATCGTCCTGGGGCAGGTGGGTGTTTTTCGCTTGCCGATGATTTCAACCGAGGGAAGAGAAGATGTAGGCGGAATCTGGGCAGTCTCCACACATCCGGAATACGCAAGGCGTGGAGTTGCTTCCCGCTTACTGGAGGAAGCCCACACCCGCATGCAGGAAACCGGATTACGCTTCTCCACGCTAGGAACAAATCGCTATCGCGTGGCATATAAGCTTTACCGCCAGCATGGTTATCAGGAAACGAACGTTTGGGCGATAGCGCTGGCACCCTGGGAAACAGCACACCAGCCCACACGCTTGCGCGCCCAACCTCTAGGTACAGAAGGATACGATTTCGTCGATAAAATTTACATGGATATTGCCCAGGACTATCTCGGATTTGCCTGGCGATATATTCCCTTTGCCCGTCTGAGACGGGTGGTAAATTCATCGGACATCTGGATCTTAAGGGAGAACAACCGCGTTATTGGATATGCCTTGACCAGCTCAGATCAAACCATGCTGACAATCAGCAATCTGGTCTTGCAGAGAAACATCGATGTCGCCGAGGCAACCGCAGCTGTCGCAGCAGAATTGAAGTCAGCGTATGTTCAGGTGAAACTCAGCCGCCCGAGCGAAATAACCAGCCTGCGCAACGCAGGATACAGAGTCGCCCACCCAACTTGGGACGCATTCATGGTTAAACCTCTTGTCCCTGAGGTAACTTTTGAAGACGCACAGCAACGCTTCGGCATCGGCACGGATCGGTTTTTGATCTCGTGGTTGGATACCACTTAAGAACGCTGCCCTCATCACAGAACGAGTTGCCGTTAACCGTCAATTATTCTATGAGGCATTAAAAACTAATGGAAATTTATATGCTGGAGATGGTTTTCATAGACAGAGAAGAATTCATCCGGATGGATTATACAATTGATTCCGCCAGGATTACATACAAAAAGAAATTTATAATTATGTCAAAGCAGCATAACCATAAGCCAGAGAGGATTTTGACAGGTCGGTATCAAAGGATCTCTTGGGGAGAAATAGCGGCCTTTGGAAGAGAGATTCGTTTCGCAAACATTCGTGCTTCAGGAGAAATTCGGGCTCCAAGTGCGGGAAAAGAAACCTCAACACATCGCATTCCTGAAATCCTATCCCTTGGGTATCAAAATAATATGGCTGTATGCCAAGGAGTTCCCAAACTGAACAACAAAGTAGCGAAGTCGCATTAAGTAATCAATAGAGATTATTAAGTGATAAATATGACAACCAAAGACGCCTATGCGAGTAACCTTGCATCTCTCCCTACAGGAACGCTGACTTTTCTATTATCTGATGTTGAAAAAAGCACCAGATTGTGGGAAAACTATCCCATTCAAATGAGGGCAGTTATGGCTCGCCATGATGAGTTGATCGAGTCAAGCGTGGCATATTATCTAGGCCAGGTGGTAAGACCACGGGGAGAAGGTGACAGCCGTTTTGCTGTCTTCCAACGCGCCACGGATGCGGTTTTAGCCGCCAATGATATCCAGCAACAGATTTACATGGAAAATTGGGAGATTCCTGAGCGAATACGCATCAGAATCGCTCTGCATACTGGCGAAGTCGAATTGCGCGAAGGTGATTATTATGGACCTGCTGTCAACCGTTGTGCAAGACTGCGTAGCCTGGCTCATGGAGGTCAGACACTTCTCACTCAGGTCACCTTTGGACTGGTGAGCGAGTGTTTACCCCAGGAAATTGGGCTGCGCGATCTGGGTGTATATACTCTTAAAGATCTCAAGTATCCTGAACGCGTATACCAGCTCATAAACCCAGGCTTGCCTGCGGATTTTCCATCCCTGAGAACATCGCAACGTTTCATCGAAAACCTACCGATTTCTCTTACCAGCTTCGTTGGCCGAGAAAAGGAGATTGCGGAAGTAAAACAACTGTTAGAAACTAAGCGTTTGTTGACAATATCTGGCTTAGGAGGTGCAGGAAAAACAAGATTGGTGGTTCAAGTGGCATTAGAATCGCTCGAACAATATGATTCTGGCGGTTGGTTCATTGACTTGGCACCCCTTTCAGATGCAACTTTGGTACCGCATGAAATATTGAACACCCTGGGTATACGCGAAGAGTCCGGAAGAAGCCCATTAGATATGCTGGCGCAATTCTTCCAGAATAAATCTGCTTTAATGATCCTTGATAACTGCGAGCAAGTTTTACAAGGGGTTGCTCAGCTGGCAAAAGCATTAATTGGGAGAACAACCGGATTGAAAATCCTGGCAACCAGCCGCGAACCATTGGGAGTGGCGGGTGAGACAGTATGGTGTATTCCTTCACTTTCTGCTCCTAGCGCAGGAGATGAATTGCACGTTGAGAAGTTGATACAATACGAAGCCGTTCAACTCTTTGTTGAACGCGCCCTTGATGCCAGACCTCATTTCACGCTTACAAACCAAAACATGCATTCAGTCGCACAAATATGTTCCAGACTGGACGGCATTCCATTAGCAATTGAGCTTGCGGCAGCTAGGATGAAAGTATTATCGGTTGCCGACATCGCAGCCAGATTGGATCATCGTTTGCAATTCCTGGTTAGCTATCAAAATATTGTTCCACGCCAAAAAACATTACGTAATCTGATCGATTGGAGTTATGAATTACTCCCTAAAAATGAACAAGCTTTGCTTAGGCGGCTATCCGTATTTACAGGTGGCTGGAGGCTTGAAGCCGCAGAGGAGGTTTGTTCAGGTGAAAACATTGGATCATTCGAAGTACTTGATCTACTTTCTCATCTGGTGGACAAATCCCTTGTGATCGCCGATATTTCCGATAGTACCGAACGCTACCATATGCTAGAGACGATTCGCCAGTATGCACATGAACGCCTTGAAGAAAGCGGAGAGAGCTCCGCAATTGCCTTTAAGCACGCATTCTATTTTACAAAAACGGTAGAAAGATCGTACGAGGAAATTTGGGGTAAGAACCAAGGATACTGGATAGAATATCTGGAGGCGGAGCATGACAACTTGCGCACCGCCATGGAGTGGATGTCCCAGGAGGAGGATGCTCACGAGATGCTCCTGCGTCTGGCAGGTTCCCTTTGGCGTTTTTGGTGGGTAAGAGGGTATATAAGCGAAGGGCGAGCTCGCATAGAATCAGCTCTGAGATTAAACCCCAATGCTCAGCAAGCATTGCGTGCAAACGGCTTGCGAGGTGCAGGCAAACTGGCCCTCCAACAGGGAGACTATATTCAAGCAGCGTCAATGTCGCAAGAGAGTCTTGATTTATTTAGAGAGATTGGAGACAAGTGGGGGATCGCACGCCAGCTCGAAGTGTTAGGCGAGGTTGTCTATTATCAGGGAGACTATTCTCAAGCGGTTGAGCTACATAATGAAAGCCTTTCCATCAGGAAGGCAATACTGGATAAAGAAGGTATCGCGGCTTCTCTTAAGCACCTTGGGATGATCGCCCGCGATCAAGGCGATTCTCAACATGCCAAGGAATTATTTGAACAGAGTTTGGAACTTTTTCGCGAATTGGAAGACAAGATATTCACCGCACAGATCCTCAATAATTTGGGGATAGTAGAACACTCACTGTGCGAATATGATCGCGCCACGATGCTTTTCGAAGAAGCCGTCTCTCTATACCGTGAATTAAAAGACAATTTGGGCGTTTCAGATGTGCTTCAGGACTTGGGAAATGTCGCCAAAGATAGAGGTGAACTGAAGCAGGCGAAATCCATCTGTGAGGAATGTTTACAGCTAAAACAAACCCTCGGAGATAAGCGTGGAATCGCTCATGCCCAGGCTACGCTAGGAGAAATAGCCATTTTCCAGGGTCAGTACAAGCTTGCATCTGAACTGGCTGAACAAAGTTTAGCCAACTTCCAGGAGCTGGGTGTAAAACGCGGTATCATGTTCTGCCTCGGGCTGCAAGCATATGTTGTTTACTATAGAGGGGATTATGAGCTTGCTAACTCTCTGGCCGAAGAGAGCCTAAAGATCTCAAGAGAAATAAGAGCTCCACGAGCAGTCGCATACTGCACAGAGGTTCTTGGGCTGGTTGCCTTTGCCCGCAATAGATTTAAGGAAGCAGTTGATTTATTGAACGAAGCAATTATTATTTTCGATGAGATTGGTGATCGCAGAAATGTAGCCATTGCTTGGATTAATCTGGCAAGGATAGCATATCGCTTAGGGGAAATTAAGAATGCAAGGAATTATATTGATCAAAGCCTGGCCGTCTCTCAACAATTGGGGACCGAATGGACCCATGGTCTGGCTCTGGAGATATTGGGATTGCTCCAGCGTAAACAAGGCGACCATGATCAAGCCCTCCATCTTTTTCAGGAAAGCCTGGAAATATCGGTTATTCAGGATAATCGACAGGGTATTGCCAATTGTTTTGGCGCCATCGCAGGCTTAGCCATCTTAGCCAATCAACCAGTTGAAGGGATGAACCTGTTTGCTGCCGCACAAATGATCAGGGAGGAGATTGGGGCGAGAATGGGGGAAGGGGATCAGGAAGAATACAATGAATATTTAAACCTGGCCCGCCAGCAGTTGGATGACGAACAAATCCAGAAAGCCTGGTCGCATGGCTCTTCCTTAACTTTGGAACAAGCGATCGAGGTTGCTGAGAGGATATCACTCTCTCATCTTTCCAACAACGGAAAAGTATTGCATGAAGTAAAGAACAATCCAAATTGACCCGTATAGAATTTATTGATTGGGAACACCTGTCTAAATGAAGAAAGCGATAACCACTAGAAAAATGAGAGCGTCCTGTGGATATTGGACACTCTTGGACATGGACATTGCGCCAATCGTAAACCCTTTGATCTTTGACAGACCGAACACCAAACTGAATGCAGAGCAGCTTCCGCTGCTAGGGGGATTTTTCGACCTGCGGAGAGGATGGGGCCCCTCTCCACGGCGGCGAAATAAATCCTGCACTGATTCAGCTGAGTGGTTGTTGGTTGAGAGGGGGTACTCACTGCCCGCTGGACTGCACAGAGTAGGTGAAGCCAACAGCTTGATGCGTTAATTGTTGTTACTGCGTCAGGTTTGTAGCTCTTCTTTTTCAGCGCAAGGTCGATCGAAATCAAACTTACTGGATACAGCAGTCTCTCAGATTCCCAACCGGTAGTGGAATATGCCGGTAGATTTCCCTAATACTGGAAATTTACGCATCCAGTGATAGGGACGCATACGCGGCTCAGGATCATCGAAGTAAAACCACTCATCCAGCAGGACAAACCCATCTCCCCAGCTTTCTACATCTTTACCATGTTTCAAACCCCAACGGAGGCGAGTGGAGACTTTGGATAAAGCAAGCTGGATGTTATCTGTCCAGATGATAAATGGGGTGTGTGCATCGCAAACTAACTCTGCCCCAGAAAAGCAATCACGCAATTTCAGGAATAGTGATTTGACCTGTACTTCATCAAAATATGGGAACACTCCTTCTGCCAAAAACATGAATTGGCGTGGTTTGAACTGGCTTACTTCTTCAAGCCAATCATCGTTGAAAACGGACGTAACCAGGGAGTGGTAACGGTTGCACTTACTGTGAATCAATCTTTTTCTCAGCGCCATCACAGCGGGCAGATCCAGGTCGAACCATTCAACGCAGCCGTCATCCACGCGCTCAAAGCGTGTATCCAACCCGCAACCGATATGAACCACGACCGCTTCCTGGTTTCGGATCAGGAAGTCGCTCACGTGGCTGTCGAATTTGTTCGTGCGCATGATGATGCCGACTTCGTCATGCTGCTGCAATCTGATTCGCGAGAAATCGTAATCGAACTGATTAATCATCGCCACTGCAAAATCATCTTTTAGTAACGCGTCCGGGCGTTGTGATTCGCGCGCCCGCACATACAGTGGTATGAGCAGAGTTTCAGATACGCCTTCCAGGGGTTCGAGTATTTTTTCGGGCATAGATTTGTTCCTTTTAATATTTTTGAATAAAACCTATTGGTACGTTGCCTGCAGGCTTTGTAATCGTCACCATAGGCTTCGATCATCATTTATTCATTTATTAAAACGCACCAAAGAATTTTTACCATTGAAAGCATTTGCGCCACGACGAAATATGGTACGCCGCCTCAAATATCATGAGTATCACCCTTTTCCAAACTGCGGAATGAATGCCGGAACATTCTTGCAGTATTCCTGCCACTCATCGCCAAATTCCGCCGACAATACCAGTTCCTCGCGCCAAGCGCGGACAAACATCAGCGGAGCAAAACAGACAAAAAAGACCGTCGTCCAGGTGGAGTAAATCAACAGACTGCCGACAGCGGAAAGGATCAGCCCGCCGTACATAGGATGGCGTACAAAGGCATATGGACCGGTTGTCACTAACTGCTGATCAGAATACAACTGCGCTCCCAGCCCGGTGGAGACGAAATAACTCCTCCCAAGAGCCAGCCGGCCCCATATTAATAGAGACATACCGGGGAAGTAGAGCAGTGAGCCAAGTGCGAGCATCACGATACGGGTGGATGTTGAAAACACCAAAGGCAGACGAGTCCAACTCAGGTAGGCAATGCCAAAGAAGAAAGCTGCAGATGCAAAGTGCAACCACGGCGAGCGCAACCAACTTCCACCGAGTCCGGTCGTGCGTCCCGTTTGGCGTTGGCTTCCGCGCCATATACCGTAGAGAACTAACCCTAATGCGACAAACGCCAGCAGCCCACCAAACCATTGAATGATCAATTGTATCAATTCAAGGTTCATCAATTTTTTGCCTTCCCGACCGAAATTACCTGGTCAATATATCAACAGTTCCGCGTGCACCATCCACGCGGACGCGATCGCCCGTTTTGAGGACTGTGGTGGCATTGAAACAACCCACCACGGCTGGGATACCTAGCTCTCGGGCAACAATGGCGGCATGGGAAAGCGGGGCGCCCACATCGGTGATGACTGCTGCAGCAAGCGGGAAGATTGGAGTCCAACCGACGTTGGTGGTATTAGCTACAATGATTTCACCTGGCTGGAGTTGGTCTCCCTCCCTCGGAGAATTCAAGATACGAACTCGCCCCTCAGCCTGACCAGCGGAACCTGGTAAACCTTTGATCTGACTTGTAATCCGATGGTTAATTCGCCCAGTCGCATCATAAATATCGGTGCGGCGGTTGGGCTCAGCCATCCATACGAAGGGATCAAAACTGCCCATGATGATGGTTGGATATTGTGGCAGGGCGGAAAACCTTTGATAGGCAGCTTTGCGGACGGATATATGACCGCTGGCATCATCATGCCCTCTCAGTAGGTTTCTGAGTTCGTCATATTCCAAGAAGAAAGCCTGCTCATCCAATCCACACAGCCTCCCTGCCCGCAAGACAAAAGTGCGCAAAACCCAAAAGGTGCGCACGACTTCAGACCGCGCCGCTTCTCTCAGGCGGGTCAGTCGGGCAGCTTCTTGCAATCTATCCAAAAACGCAGCAAACTTTCCCGGATCAGCTTTTCGTAGATTTTTCAGTGCGGCATCGTACCGGGCGCGTTGCTCATTCAATAATATGTCTACATCTACAAGGGAACGTTCCAGACCATCTAACTGCTCGTCAATCCAATGTGAATTCTCTGCCGGGCGGGGAATGTACATTTCCACTTCATGTGGTCCACGATGCCCGTACTTTTGCAAATATTCCTCAAGACTCAGTTTCCCGCACCGCAGCCTGTCTAACCCAGCCACGATCCCCAGGCTGGACAGCAATTCCTCTTCGCTGCTAACGTTCGACAGCAGCGCAACAGTATCGTCTGGGCTGACGATATTGGTAAGATTGGCGCGCAGTTTGCTGATCAGGTTCGCCTGCGTGATCGCGCTGCTGACCATCCACCAGAAACATTTAACCACGTAAGGAAGAGTGATCTCATCCAACCAGCGGACAAGTTCCCCCTTCCCATACTTAGGCAGCTCAGCGAGATGCATCGCACACCAGCCCGGGTTGGTAGATACAAACATATCTACGCCCTTCAGTGCCTTCCTCACCTTCAACATGATCCGGATGGCATTGCACAACACCAGCACCCGATCCCGAAAATCGAATGGGATCAACGGCACATTCCACGCATCGATATCATTCGGATCAATGCCATAAAGTTCCTTGCTGGAAGCGTCGAACGAATTGCTCCTGCCAAGCGCTCGAAATGCAGTTGCGCCTACGCTGGCGTTATTGTAGACGCGTCCGCATATATTCCCCACCGGAAGGTGGCCGGGCAGCATGGTCATCTGCGCGAAGCCATATCGCAATGCCGACCATGTATACGGTGTAGTCACATCCGGAGTTGCCTCGCGGGTGTTAACGCTCGACCAGAGATAATCACCAGTCAGGCTGTCGTTCCATTCGCCTGTAATAGAGTTGTATCCGGATTTTGGAAATTTTAGATCCATGATAGTCTCCAATGTTTACATGCGCGTCTTGCCTCGCCGGGTGTTTTCCATTGGAAATTAATTTAATGATACGATCCCCGCCCCCCCGTCTACCGTTATCATCTGTCCGTTCATTATTCGCTTGGATGCAACACCGGTGGCCATCACGGCAGGAATGCCATACTCGCGGGCAACGATAGAGCTGTGGCTAAGCGGTCCGCCGATGTCAGTTACCACAGCAGAAGCCATGGCGAAGAGAGGTGTCCAGGCGGGTGTTGTGGTTACGGCAACGATCACATCCCCCGGATGCATCCGGTTGAAGTCATCTGAGCCACGCATGACACATGCCCGAGCGGTGATCTTGCCCGTGCTTGCGCCATAGCCTTTCAATGTCTTTCCTTCCGGGTTATCATGGACCAAAAACCTGGATATCCAAGATCTCTCGGGCAGCGTGGTTGGGGGGGTGATACCGCGCGCCTTCTGCCAGAAGGATTTGCGACTTTTAACCAGCTCAAAGTAATTTGGTAGGGATGGCTTGAACAGACGAAATAAGGGGGCCATCCAGCGAAATGGGTTCAGCCGTGGCTCAGGCTGGTCGAAGAAGCCCCACTCGCCGAGCAGGTGGATACCATCGCTCCAGCCTTCGAGCTCCTGGCCGCGCCAAAAGCCCCAGTGCATGATACCTGCAAACTGCGAGCGGGAGAGATAGCGGTTACCCACCCAGATTTCGAATGGCCTCCAGCCATCGAAGACCAGCTCTGCGCCTGGGAAATGGTCGCGCAGTGTGAGCACCAACAACTTGACCTGCGCGTCCTTGAAGTAGACGAAAACCGTTTCGGCTAAAAACAGGGTGGGCCGCGGAGAATGCGCCTCCACCTCCTCCAGCCAGGTTTCATCAAGCACTGAACAACCTAGCAGGTGATGGCGACCTCCTTCATCGTCGAACAGTTTCCGGCGCAGCTCAATGACCTCCGGCAAATCCAGGTCATACCACTCCAAGCGGTCGTTGTCCACCCGTTCGAAGCGCGAGTCGAGTCCGCACCCGATGTGAACCACAACCGCATCTGTGTGCTGATTGATGAAATCTCGGGCGTAGCGACCCATCTCGCGGGTGAATATGATCCGCATTGCCTGTAGCAATTCGTTCATCTTGATCTGCTTGACCCGCGATAAATCGAGATGAATGGGTGCATCCGCCTTCATCTGCTTGACCAGCGTCACGGCTTTCTCGTCCTTTATCATAGCGTCTGGACGTTGTGATTCCACCGCCCTCCAGTAGACGGGGGCGAGGAATGTTGCAGGCACGTCGCTCAAGTTTTTGGCGATAGTCTCTGACATTCCAGGTTCCTCAACATAACACTGAGTGGTTGGTTTACATTTGCAGTGCGTTCTTCCGCTCCCGCTGGACAGTTGCCTTGAGGAAAGCGATCACGATTCGGTCCAGCAGCCCTGGCGCAAGAAGTTTGAGCCAGGCTATCAGGCGACCGGGACCCATCAACACCTCGCGTTGCCTTCGATAGGTTGCCCGTTGGATGATCTCCGCGCAGCGTTCGGAGGTCATCATATTTTTCGAATAGATGGCCCGTCCGCCCGGTCCTCTAGGCGTACCGACCTTGTCCATCTGTGCCTCGTGGAAACCGGTCACCACCCAATAGGGGCAAACGATGGTCACACTCACCCCATGCCGCGTCAGCTCAATGCGCAAGGAGTCGAAAAAGCCATGCATGGCAAACTTGCTGGCAATGTAGGGTGAGTTGTATGGAAGGGGCGCTTTGCCGCCCAGGCTGGAAACCGCCACGATGCGCCCACGGCTGTGGATCAGGTACGGTAGGGCATAGTAAGTGCAATAGACCGCGCCATAGAAGTTGACGGACATGGTATGCTGGAACAGGCGCAGGTCGGTGTAGTCTTCCAGCTTGGCAATTACGGCCAGACCGGCATTGTTGACCAGCAAGTCCAGCCGGTCGAATGTAGCGATGGTTTTCTCAACTAGCGCCCTGCACTGGATCTCATCAGCGACATCGGTCGGGACGGCCAGCGCCTCCCCGCTAGCCTGGCGGCAGGTCGCCGCGACTTGCTCTAGAAGATCAGCCCGTCGGGCGGCCAGGACCACCTTCGCTCCCTGCTCTGCGAGCTGGATAGCCAGCGCACGACCGATCCCCGATGATGCGCCTGTGACAATTGCAACTTGATCCCGAAAAGCATCTGTTTTCATACGCCCTCCTTGTCTGAAGGCTAAACCTTTCCTATTACAATGCCATATCCTCCCACCACCTTACGGCTGGCATTTTTGCCAGTAAAGTAAGCAGCTTTCAGTTCATCTGTAGTGACATCCTTAACAATCTGGAAACCGCGCTCCCGTAGAAAAGCTGCCACTTTGCCTTCGGGGATACCAAATGTCAACCCTTCCCCAGTAATGAAGCGATAGCGGCGCATACTGCTTATTTCACTTTGCTTTTGGACACCCTCCAGTACAGCCTGGTAAACGTAATCAAAAACAATCGCACTGCCCGGAGCGGCATTCTTCACGATGAAAGTCAGCATGTTATCGACTCCTTCTGGCGTTAAATACATTGTGACTCCCTGCCAGATAAACAGGCTGATCAAACCTGGATCGTACCCAGAAGAAAGCAGGTATTTGGACAGGTGCTGTGTGTTAAAGTCAACTGAAACGTACGTTACGTGCTCAGGGATTTTGCCGAAAATACTCTGCGCTTTTTCCAACTTATCAGCTTGTGTGACAGGGTGATCCACCTCGAAGGTTTTCACCCCTTCTGGCAGATCAAAGCGATAGGCGCGCGAATCGTAACCTGCACCCAGGATGACTAGCTGTTGCAAGCCTTCATTGAGAAGATTTAGCAGTACATCATCGATATACCGCTCGCGTGCCAGCAGGAAACCATTCACACCTGGTCCTCGCCATTCAGCATAGCCGGACTTGATGAAAAATCCGAAGAGGAGATACATCCACTCTGGAACGAATTGCCTGGCATAAGGATCGTAGCAGACCCGCTCACCAGGAGGTTTTTCACTTTCCACCGCACGGGCGATGGCAATACCCGCTGCAGTCAGGCTGGATTGATTTTTTCGCACGGTTACCTCATACATTCATCGTTTAGGGCTTGTGAAACTCGATGCAATAAAACCATCCCTTCCAGATGTCGAAGATCTGCTGCTCAAGCATGGCTTCAGGAACCAGATCAAGCGGTGGGGAGATTCCTTCTCGTTTACCATCAAAGTGCTTTGCGAATCCAGGGAAGAGCTTCTCGTATACTTGTGCGCCTTTCTCATATTCATCGGCAATTAGAACGCGCGCGCCAGGCCTGGCCACACGAATCATCTCATCGATAGCTTTCTTCTTGTTATTGAAGAAGTTGATCCCGCCGATATGGAAAATGCCATCGAAGGTGCTATCCTGATAGGGAAGCTGCTCAGCATTGCCAAGTTGAAGCTGGACATCCCAACCCCGATGAGCAACATATTCCCGGCAGCGCTTCAGCTGACCCAGAGAGATATCCAATCCGAAGATTTCACCCACATCGGCACGTCCTACCAAGTAAGGCAGGTTCACACCAGGACCAATAGATACTTCCAGTACGCGCCCCCCCTTTGGCACGAGGCGGTCAGTGACCTCTCTCCGTCCATCTTCTTCGCTCATCCCAATATAGGCAAAAGCAAGCTTTGAGAATAGGCGATACCCCCTCGAAGACCAATCATACACATGCGCAAAACGCCTGTTTAATCCGGTCAGCTCTTGTTGTTGGATGAAATGTGGAATGCCATCCACAACCGGATAGTGTCTTTGACAGATAGGGCAGAGATATCCATCTGCCTCAGCACGAACTGTAACCGTTAACGTTCCGTGACAATGCGGGCATGCTAAAACATCCAGAGCGGGGCGGCGCTGTTCTTGCCATGCTAAACCTTCAGCCATTATTCTGCGGCGGCGCCTGAGCAGGACCATGCCTGCAAATCCCATCCCAAGGGCTAAACCGATTCCGAGCCTAACATTTTTGCTTTTCACGGCTCCTCCTGATATATGGGCTTCTCCACATGGCAATAGATAAATGGAGCATATTTATTTGCGCGAGACATCTCCTTTATCCTTTTCTCTACACCTGACCCTAATCATCAAGATCAAGTCGATTGCTGATTGCCTTGGCAATCTCGACGAAAGCCAATAAGGTGAAGGCTACACCGATCACCCACAGCCACTGCTGCAGGCTTAAGGGCATAATCCCGAGGAGTTCTCTTATTCCTGGAATTAGAAAGGCAGTTGCTACTGTTAATATGCCCGCTACCACAGCCATGATCAGCGGTTTGTTCGCAGTCAGCTTGTTCATGCGATAGATGGGTTGGCGCATACTCCGGTAGGCGAAGATATAAGCGATCGAGTTGATGGCAAAGCTAGCAAAGACAATGCTACGTCCCTCTATGGGATTATTATGTATTTGGTAATAATGCCCAAACAATCCCAGAGCAAAGATAGAACTAGCGATACTAATCACCCCGATTAGCGATGCACCCAAACGAGTGAGGATAGGCGCTTTCAACGAGCGCGGCTTTTCATCCATGATGCCTTCTTCCTTGGGTTCAAAGCTCAGCACGATGTCTAACGGACCATCACAGATCAAATGGATCCATAAGATTTGCGCTACAGTCAGGGGGACCGGCCAGTGTAGTATCATGGCTGTGAAGATCGTCAACAATTCCGCAAACGAGTTGGACAACACATAGGCTACCACCTTGCGGATATTAGAGAAGATCATCCGACCTTCCTCGATAGCTGCCACGATGGTACGGAAGCTGTTATCCAGCAGGATCAGATCAGCAGTCTCTTTGGCTAAATCCGTGGCGCTCCCCACTACCACGCCAATATTGGCTCGTTTACATGCAGGGGCATCATTCACGCCGTCACCGATCATGGCAGTGACCTCGCCGTTGGCCTGCAACGCCTGGATGATGCGGAATTTATCTTGCGGGCGAATGCGGGAAAAGATTGCGTTTTTCTTGACCTGTTCCTGAAGCTGTTCATCGCTCAGGGCGGAGATCTGCTCGCCTTCCAGGGTTTGATCGCCTTCCTGCATGAGGCTGATACTGCTTCCGATGCGCTCTGCTGTGCGTCGATAATCGCCGGTGATCATCTTGACCTGGATACCAGCGTGCTTTGCCACCTGGATTGCCTCCACAACTCCCTGGCGAACAGGATCTTCCATACCCAGCAATCCAAGCCAAGTATAGCCGCTATGGTGTTCGATGACTCCATCTTGACGGCAAGCCAGGCCCAAAAGCCGCAAGCCTTCACCAGCCCACTCATCCACCTGTGTTAGAAAATACTGCCGATCTACGACAGATAAATCACACATTCCGAGGACAATCTCCGGTGCGCCTTTGAGGAAGAATATTTGCTCCCCATCGAAGATGTTGCTGGTCACCTCGATAATCATGTATTTCGTTTCGCTGGTAAATAGCTCCTCTGCTAGGCGCTGGGCGTTATTAAACAGTTCCTGAGGGTTGCCAGACATGTGCTTTTCAGCATACTCCCAAAGGGCAATGTCCACCGGGCCTTCCAGGTTGTTGCACAGTACCATGGTTTGCCAGGCGCGCTCCTGGTCAAGGAGATCAGCGCGGCTAACCCGCATTCGCCCTTCGGTGAGCGTTCCGGTTTTGTCGGTGCAGATTACGGTTACTGAACCGAGTGTTTCTACAGCCAGGAGTTTTTTCACCAGACCCTCGCGCTTGAGGATCTTGCGCATCCCCAACACAAGGATCACTGTCACAGCGATCAGTAAACCCTCTGGAACCGCTGCGATGGCCAAGATGATGGAGGTGCGTAGCATATCGAAAAAATCTCCTCCCATCACTAGGCCCACGATCAGGATTCCAAGCGTGGCAGCTACCACGATATAGGTCAAAATTTTACTGAATGCCTCCAGCCGTACCTGCAGGGGAGTGGCCTCTTCGACGTGCGTACTCAGGCTGGCCGTGATTTGCCCTAACTCAGTTTTCGTTCCGGTTTTTGTGATACGCAATATTCCGCGTCCGGTAACCACCGTGGTACCCATAAAGACTTTCGTCGAAGGATCAGAAGCGTTTTCGAATGGGAGGGCTTGGATCGAGCGGATGGACTGCTTGTTGACTGGCTCACTCTCGCCAGTCAAAATCGCTTCATCGAGCGACAGCATGGTGGCCTCGATCACTTCACCATCACCGGGGGCTTTTTCCCCGGCATTGAGCACCACCAGATCTCCAGGCACCAACTCCCACACTTCCACTTCCACGCGCTGCCCGTCACGAATGATGGTGGTAGTTGGTTTGAGCAGACCTTTCAAAGTCACATAGGTGCGCTGTGCCTGGTATTCCTGGACAAAGCCCAGAATCACATCAACCACAACGACTGCCATGATGATGGCGAAGTCTCTGAATTCACCCAACAACAGTGATATCCCTGCTGCAGCCAGGATGATGTACACCAGTGGACTCTTGAGCTGATTTAATAGAATCATCCATGCAGAAACACCTTTTTCGCTGGGCAAACGGTTTTCCCCAAATTGGACTCTTTGCTTTACGACTTCCTGATCAGTTAAACCGGTCAGCGTCCCATGTTTTCGATAGATATTGATATCCTGAGCTAAGGTCGTTACGTTCATTTTGTTCCCGGTTGTTCTTATTTATTTCAAACCAGCTGCTCTACAAGCTTGTTCATCGAATTCTTTTTTCCCTTACATGCTCAACGCCCTGTTGGAATAATGCCACAATATGCGGATCGCTGATACCGTAATAGACTTCTTTGCCTTCCCGGCGCGCCTGAACGATATTCATTTGGCGTAGCCCACGCAAATGATGGGAAACCGCTGATGGGGTTAAGTTGATCAATTCCGCAAGACCTGAAGTGTTCATCTCCTGGTCCAGAATGGCATAAATGATGCGAACACGGCTGGTGTCACTAAAG